>VXTZ01000006.1 GCA_009837205.1 Candidatus Dadabacteria bacterium
GGGTGGGGGTGGTGGCGGAGACGCAGTGGGCGGAGGCGTGGAGGCCACTGCAGCGATGTTAAGGGCCTCAGTTATTGCTAGCCCCGTGCTACTATTGGCCACCAATCGGACGTCATATCTGAGGCTCTTGTCCAGCCCGTTAATGGTGTGGGTGCGAGCACCTGCCGCCAAGGTTGCTGTATTTGGATAAGTGGAACTACCGACTTGCCGCCATAGAATACTCCAACCAGTGACCGAGTGACCACTGGTCGCAGGCGTCCAGCGGAGCGTTATCTGGCCGTCGGCGGGGCCCGACTCGGCGGTGCCGGTTGGATAATTTGGAGGGTTGGCACCAGTCGTACTAACAGATTGAAGATTTACACTCGACTGCTGTGTCGATGCCCGTGAAGCGGTGAACAATACCACAGCAACCAGTAAAAGGGTGAAAAACAGTATAGAAAAACGGAAAAAACCGGCGCTTGTAAAGCTAGGCCGACGATTTTTTAGGGGGGGGGTAGAATCAAGGGTACTTCAGAATTAATCCTAAAGTTGCTTTCTTTCATTTTCATCCTCGCTTGATAGAACTTCATAATTGATTTCGAACCAGTCGGTTAGTAAGAACCGGTTACTTCACACCTAACACTAACAAAAACTGGTTATTTTTGTCAAGGCGAAAAATCGACATACGAGAAATCGAAGTATTAGTAATAAACTAATTGTATAGCTGGTCCCCTAGGCTTGCGGAGTTCTCCCTGGTTTCGGGGTCTATAATTGTTTTCCGCCGTTTTTTTCGGGTAGATTTTCTAGCTTCAAACCCGCGGAGGCTTACATGATGACTTCCGATTTTGAATATACTGACGGTGAACTTTACGTTGAGAAAGTTCCCGTAAGGAAAATATGCGAGGACTTCGGAACTCCGGTCTATATCTACAGCCACAATTCCATCCGCTCAAGCTTCCTTGAGTACAAGGATGCGTTTTCCGAAATCGATCCCCTGATCTGCTATTCCGTAAAGGCGAACTCTAATATATCCGTACTCAAGATTTTCTCCTCCATGGATTCCGGTTTCGATATAGTCTCGTCGGGGGAGCTGCAGAGGGTTGTCACCGCCGGGGGAGACACCTCGAAAGTGGTGTTCTCGGGAGTCGGGAAGACCGAAGAGGAGATAGAGGCCGCAATTCGCTCCCGGATACTTTTTTTCAACGTGGAATCCGAAGCGGAGCTTCAGAAGATAAACGATGTGGCCGTCTCGCTCGGAGAGAAAGCCCCGGTCGCGATAAGGGTTAATCCTGATGTTGATCCCGACACCCATCCGTACATATCGACTGGTTTTGAGAAAAGCAAGTTCGGAATCGGGATCGAAAAAGCTGTGGATGTATACAGAAACGCCTCACGGATGGGGGGAATTGAGATAAGGGGAATTGATGCCCATATAGGTTCCCAGATATTTGATCTTTCCTCCTTTTCCGAGTCCATATCGAAGCTTGTCTACCTGGCCGACAAGCTCGGGAGCGACGGGATTGAAGTTTCCTACATAGACATAGGAGGAGGTCTGGCGATAAGCTACGAGAGCGAGGAAAAGCCTCCGGCGAAATCCGAGTACGCGCGGGTTTTCGAGGAACATCTTCGCGATACCAGTTACGGACTGGTCCTTGAGCCTGGGAGATCAATGGTGGGTAACGCGGGAATAATGTCTACTAGGGTGCTTTATGTTAAGGAGGGAACATCGAAGAAATTCGTAATAGTCGACGCCGCGATGAACGACCTTGTGAGACCCGCGTTTTACGATTCGTTCCACCGAATAGAGCCGGTGCGCGTGGGAGGTTCTGAATCCCGCGAGGTGGTGGACATAGTCGGCCCGATATGCGAATCGGGCGATTTTCTGGCCAGAGACAGGAGTTTCCCCGAAGTTTCCGCGGGAGAACTGCTTGCGGTTTTCAGCGCGGGGGCGTACGGTTTCGTGATGTCGTCTAATTACAACACAAGACCCCGGGCTGCCGAGGTTCTTGTAAGCGGTGAGAGGTACTGTGAGATAAGGGCCAGGGAAACTCTCGAGGACCTGCTGAAAGCTGAGAGCATCGCGGAATTTCTTTAGCATCTAAACGGCGCTTGGTAGTTAAGTCATGAAACAGGGTTTTAACGGGCTTAAGGTAACGTCTTTTGAAAGTCGCCGTTGCGAGGAGATGAAAAAGCTTATCTCCTATCACGGCGGTGTGCCCAGGGTCGCACCCTCGATGAGGGAAGTCCCCGATCTTAAAAGTCCTTACGTTGCCGGGTTTGCCGATGATCTTTTCTCGGGCAACGTTGATATCCTTGTGCTGATGACGGGGGTGGGCACCCGGATCCTCTCCGACATGGTGATCGCGGAGTCGGAGGAAAAGAAATATTTGGATGCCCTGAGCGCGACGACGATTCTTGCCAGAGGTCCTAAGCCCGTGGCGGCCCTTCGCAAATTCGGGATAAAACCGAATATAACCGTTCCTGAACCGAACACGTGGAGAGACATACTTTCCACTTTTGACCAGAGGGACATGTCGCTTGAGAACCTAGTCGTGTATGTCCAGGAATACGGGGTCTCCAACGAGGAGTTTCTCGCTTCTCTTGAAAAAAGAGGGGCTGACGTAAGAAGAATTCCCATTTACAGGTGGGCGCTGCCGGAGGATCTGGGTCCCCTGCGCGATGCTGTAAGATCCGTATCCGAAGGGGAAGAGGACTGCCTCCTGTTCACAAGCTCCCGGCAGGTATCCAACCTTTTTGAGGTGGCGGCCGGGGAAGGATATGCCGACGACTTCATTGAAGGAATTAAAAAAGCGCTTGTATGTTCGATCGGACCGACTACCACGGAGACACTCAGGGAAAACGGGATATCCGTTGACTATGAGCCCGACAGCCCGAAAATGGGGAACCTGGTGAGAGAGGTGGCCAGAAGGTCAGCGGCGCTTCTCGCCAAAAAAAGAACAGCTTTTCAAAACGGGGTGGATACCCGGAACTGGAACCGCACGCAGATGGTCTGGTCGGAGGACGGCGCGCAGGTCCAAAGGAGAGAAATCACTTCTGAAGGAGCATTTATGAAGGCGTGTCGACTCGAGAAATCCGATTATACTCCCATCTGGCTTATGCGACAGGCGGGCAGGTTTCTTCGGGAATACAGGGAGGCCCGCTCCCGCGTTTCTTTCAAGGAGTTTTGCAAGACCCCGGATCTGGCCTCGGAAATTACGCTGATGGTGGTTGACCGCTTCGGCGTGGACGCGGCCATAATTTTCTCAGACATACTGCTCATACTGGAACCCCTGGGACTCTCCCTTGAGTATTCGAGCGTCGACGGTCCCGTGATAGGCAAGCCTCTTAGGACCCGAAGGCGCATAGAAGCCCTGAGGGACTTTGATCCCGAGAGCATGGATTTTGTCTACCAGGCTCTGCGTATCACGAGAAAGGCGCTTGCCCCCGAAGTTTCGCTTATTGGTTTTAGCGGTGCTCCCTTTACCGTGGCTTCCTATGCGGTTGAGGGAAGCGGTTCAAAAAACTACGTAAACACGAAAAAACTCATGTATGGAGACCCTTCCCTGTGGGAGAGGCTGATGGAGATTCTGACCGAGAGTATTTCGGATTATCTCTGTGCTCAGGTGGATGCCGGGGCCGATGCCGTGCAGATTTTCGACAGTTGGGTGGGTTGTCTTTCCCCGGCGGATTACGAGAGATTCGTTTTTCCGCACGTAAAGAAACTTATCTCGGCGCTCCCGCCGGAAGTTCCGGTAATATTGTTCGGGACCGGAACCGGTTCCTTGCTCGAACTCATGGGAGAGACCGGGGCTGGAGTTATAGGTCTTGACTGGAGGGTCGATATTCTTGACGGCTGGCAGAGGGCGGGAAGTTCTCTCGCGGTTCAGGGGAATCTTGATCCGGTCTCAATGCTCTCAACCCCGTCTCACGTCGTGGAGGAGGCGAGGAAGATACTGGACAGAGTGAGAGGAAGGCCCGGGCATATATTCAATCTGGGTCACGGTGTACTGCCGCAGACGCCGGTTGATAATGTTCTGAGGCTGATTGACGAGGTACACGAGTATTCCGCGCGAAGGGAAGCTTAGGAAGAAGTTCCATGCAAAATAATTTTGACGCCGTAATGATGATTGGATACGGGGCTCCCGAGAAAAAAGAGGACATAATGCCCTTTCTCAGGAATGTGGCGAGCGGGAGACCGATACCCGAGGACAGGCTGCGGGAAGTCGCCCATCACTACGAAATCTTCGATGGGAAGTCTCCGCTCAACGAATTTACTTACAAGCAGGCCCGAAAACTTGAGAAGCTTCTTTCAGTGTGGGGGTATGATCTTCCGGTTTACGTCGGGATGAGGAACTGGCATCCGTTCATCAAGGATTCCCTTGAGCAGATGCGGGAAAATGGTGTTAAGAACCTGGTGGGCCTCATAATGGCCGTTTACCGCTCCGATGCGAGCTGGGAGAGGTACATGAGGGATGTGGACGAGGCCTGCGAAGATCTCAAGATGGAGCTTCACGTGGAATATGTTCCGCCGCTTTTTAACCATCCTCTTTTTATAGAGGGCTCGGCGGCCAAGGTAATGGAACGAATGCGTGAAATTCCCGAGGGCAGGCTTGATACCACTATGCTGGTCTTTACGGCTCACAGCATTCCCGAGAGGATGTCGGATTCGTCTCCCTATGCTCTTCAGTTTGAGACTTCCTCCATGCTGGTGGCGGACAGAGTCGGGCACAAAAAATGGATGATTGCCTACCAGAGCAGAAGCGGCTCTCCGAACGAGAAATGGCTTGAACCGGACATATGCGACGTGATAGGGAACCTCGCTGACCGGGGCTTCACGGATATCGTGATTCAGCCGATAGGATTTGTCTGCGATCATGTCGAGGTGCTTTTCGATATAGGGGTTGAGGCGACCGAGGCTGCGCGCGAGTACGGGGTGAACCTCTACAGGGCCGAGACCGTAAACGACGATGACCGCTACATAAAGGCTCTGGGCGACGGGGTGTTGAGGCTCATCGATTCAGAAAACTCCCGGCAATAAGTAAGATAGTTCGGTATGAAAGTTGCGATTGTCGGCGCAGGAATCTCGGGTCTTTCCTCTGCTCACTACCTGAGAAAGCTTTGCCGGGAGGGAAACGTCCCCCTTGAGCTTGTTCTTTTCGAGTCCTCCGCGCGTCCAGGAGGGGTCTTCGATACCGTAAAAAAGGAGGACATGGTTCTTGAACTCGGACCCGATTCCTTTATAACGTCAAAGCCTTGGGCGCTTGATCTTGCAAGGGAGCTCGGACTGAGGGATTCGCTCCTTGGGGTGGGATACGGCCAGCGGAAGGACACGTTCGTTTATCAGGCGGGAAAGCTCTGGGCGCTTCCCGAGGGTTTTTTCCTGATGGCTCCCTCAAAGCTTCTTCCCTTTTTGCGCAGCCGACTGTTCAGCGCCGGGGCCAAGCTCAGGGTGCTTTTTGAGCCTCTGGTTCCCCGCGGTGGGGGAGGGGACGAAAGCATTCGTTCTTTTGTGGAGAGGAGATTCGGAAGGGAAATCTTCGAGAAGGCCGCGCAGCCTCTTCTGGGCGGGATATACATGGCCGACCCCGATAAGCTCAGCCTCTTGGCCACCATGCCGCAGTTCCTTGAGATGGAGCAGCGAAGCCGAAGCGTCCTTTGGGACCTTCTTCGCAATCCACCGACGTCCCGTGGGGAAAGCGGTGCCAGGTACGGTCTTTTTCTCACTCCGGCGGAGGGTATGTCTCTTATCGTCGAAAGACTTTGCGAAAGCGCCGAATTTGCGAGGCAGGATTACAAGACCCCGGTTCTTTCCCTTAAAAAATCAGAAAAGGGATGGCTTGTCGGTTCTGGACGTGGAGAAGAGGAGTTTGACGCTGTCATCCTGTCCGTCGGGGCCGATACGGCAGGCCGGCTGCTTTCTGATGTCGATCCGCAACTTGGAGCGAGACTCTCGGGCGTGCGCTATGTTTCTTCTGTTGTCGCGACTCTTGTTTTTGATGAAAAGGATTTCCGCGGTCTTCCCGAGGGCTTGGGAATCATAATTCCTTCCAGAGAGGGAATGAACCTCGTTGCGTGTTCGCTTTACAGCAGCAAGTTTCCCGGAAAGTCCGGGAGCGGAAAAGTGGTGATCAGGTGTTTTCTCGGAGGAGAGCTTAACCCCGATGCGGTACTTTGGGATGAGGAAGAAATAAAATCCGTCTTAAGGGAAGAACTTGCGAGAGTTTTTGGATTCGATAACCATCCGACAGAGATTTATATCAGGAGATATAAGATGTCCATGCCGCGCTTTGCACTGGGACACAAAGAGGATATCTCGGGCGTTATGCACCGACTTTCGCGTCACTCGGGGCTTGCTCTTTGCGGATCGGCTTATCATGGCATCGGAATTCCGGACTGCGTACGCTCGGGAGAACTCGCCGCTAGGAAAATTTATGCGGATATTATCCGTTGAGTGGAAAAGGAAGGAAACGTGAGTGTGATTGCAAAGATGGTTTGACCACTTTTTCTTTATGCTGAAACCGGCAAACAGGGGGTGGCATAATTTCTATTGATCCCTGTTGATCATTCGGTAAATTCCATTATTAAGAGTATGCGGCAAATACTGCTGGCAATCGCTGAGGGACCCTTGGACCCCCAAAAGTTCCGTAGGAGGAGAGCGGCAGCCCTCCTCGCATACTCCAGAGATGACCAAGTGACACCTCAAATCCTATCCTTTTCCTTTCTTTCAATTCCCAAACTATTTTTGCCATTTGATGGAAGTAGCTCTCAAACTATAGCAGGCCGATATACATAGGCCGTGGACAAATTTGAAGTGGAATGGGGCATACTCTTCGGGGAATCGCTTTCCAAAACTTCACAATGGTGGTCTTGCAGTCCGTATACCTTTCCGCGTCTGGATTGCAGTCGTCCTTTATAGCGTAGACATTTCGCTTGTTAATTCTGATCTGTGCACCCATGGCGATCTCCAGAAGTCTTGTTTCCGAATAGCCGTTTTATGAAATGTGGTATTGATCCTCGTGTTTTTCCTCGCCACTTAAAAACTGGCTGAACCGGTGTTTAGAGGAGTTGGCTATCACCGAGAATCTTTGTCGGAGTGATTAGTATTAAGTTTTCTCCTATCCATCTTTACTTTTAACAAGCTCGATCGCAATATTGAGTCTTGCTGATCGCAACATTTTTTGTATTTCTTACCGCTGTTACAGTAGCATAACGCATTGCGATTTCTGCCCTTACCTCTACGAGAGACTAAAGCTAAAGCATCCTCAATACCTCTATCTCCGTGGGCATGTCCCTCCCAAGGTTCCTGTCCTTTTATTCTTCTATAAGATTGCCAGTAAAAAAACGGAACAACTTTTTTTAATATGAAATCCACCGCACCTTGCCATCGGTACTCAGGAAATATCCCCAGACAGCAACTGTTGCAATCATTTTTGTCAACATGAAGATCTTCCAAGTCTACTTCCGAGTCAGTTGAAAATCTTAATATTCTCCCAGAGGTTTCATAAACTTTCGGGAAACCGAACAAGTCTTTTTTATCAAATTTAATTTCTATTTCGTAGGAATCATATATAGCTTCCCGATGTTGAGAGTTGTGCTCTAACTCTCTGCTACTGCTGTCATACCAGCAGCAAAGGTCCAAAGTTCCCCATATGCGCCCATTCCGTACTTCGCAGTTTAATTGCGGGAATACATCCCTTACTTTCTCAATATCTTCATCCTTTAAAACGATATCCATGGTTTTTCCACATTCGTCTTAAAGGGCTTCTTCCTTTTTTTCCCAAAGGGAAAACGGTCTCCAAACACTTTTCTCCAATATTTAGAAGCTTCCTCCTCGCAATCGGAGTCTATAGCTCTCTGGGCATTTCCACCAAATACCTCTAACTCATGCAGAACTTTCTCTTCGTTGTATTTCCCTAACAACTCTTCATCTGTAGGAGTTGTGGGACGGTAACACACAAAGTCCCAATTTAATTCATTCCTGATACTCTTTACGGTATTACATAAAGCCAAGTCATCACGGTCGCTTTCTTGGTAATGATTACAGGCCAGAATAGTAAGAATAAAACCGGAAGGAAGTTTAAGGCTGGAGTTCTTGTATTCCCGGTAATCTTTCCATGCCTTTAAGTAACGAATGATTCTCCTCAGTTGCCCAGTAGAATTCGTCTGAGATATTTTTTCCTCAACCCAATTCATGAATTCTACGGGATCACTATCTATAAAGCCTTCTGACTTGTGAGCCAATTGCGGAATACTGTCCTTATCTTTCAGCCAGTAAGCGGGTAAATCGATGTGGTGTCCGTCAGCATAAACAACTCTGACACAAGTGTTTTTATCGATTACGTCCGACGCATGCCCTTCAACCGCATTTTTTATGCGGTTATGATAGGTTTCTGGAGTTTTTCGGTCCGATTCAGGACTGATAAAATAAACTCCATCGTCCATATCATATTTCTCCTTAATAACTCCTTCTTCCTCCACTCGAATAGGGTTAAGATTAGTTTTTAACGGAAAGGAACCTTGAGGATGAAATTCTGGTTTTTTCCAACGCTTTTCTTCGAAAAATTTGTTTATTTTACTTCTCAACGCTGAACGGCTGGCTTTTAACTTTTCTCTCTTTGAGTCAGTTAATCTTATAGCTCCGTTGAACTTCTGGAATAATTTGTGAGTATTCATTTACTTACCTCCGCCAAAACGATTTTTGAGACCCTAATACGTCCCTTGGTTTGAGTCCTACGATTCGTGAAATAATAACCCTCTAATTTTATATCCTTACTTTTCTTGATCACCTGAAGAACTGTCATTCCGTCATGCTGATCCAGGGTATCGCCACCCTTACCAGAGCCTCTGTTCTGGTAGTAAAAATAGAGGGAACAATTGCCCATCTCATCAGTATCAAAAAAAGCTTTTTTGCTTTCGGAAAAAGTTTCGTTTTCTCCTTCTTTTCGAAAAGAGCACTCTACTTTAATCAAAGAAGCCGTCTGTTGAATATTGAGATTACAGCTTTTGCTTTGGTTTTCACCATCCCAGTAATATTCGACTGTACCTTCGTATTTACCAGTTAAATCGGGAATTTTTACCATGCAATTAAGTACCGGGAATTTCCATAACCACTTGTCATAAAGTCCCAAGAGAAAAGCAACGAGTAGAATTGGAGCAACTCCTTGGAAAACCCCATACTGCCAAAAAAAAGATAATGCCCAAGAACATAGAAACCAGAGCACTCCAATCGTAAAAATTAAGAGTTCTGGCTTATAATTAGCAAAATTAAAGCCGATTTTCATACAGGATTTTCTCCTCTTGTCTTCATATGTGGAAAAGGCAATTCCATATTTATTGATATCATTTGATTATCTGTTGGCCTTGAAACCGAAAACCTGTAAACATAGATAGACATCACAATCATGGCGTTTATAATAAAGAGTGTTCCTGTTTCCTACTCATTGAATTTTCTGCCACAGCAAATGCACCTTGCCAAAGATATAAGGTTAGGATATTCATTTTGATTCCCTCTTTTCTATTAAAAGATTATCGTTGCCTCAATCCTGTTT
>VXTZ01000007.1:0-40334 GCA_009837205.1 Candidatus Dadabacteria bacterium
CCCGTGCGTGTAATTCCAGCTACTTACAACACGAATGTGCCGAAGTCAGGAAAATGAGATTTGTACCTTGCAATTGCGGTATTTAATGCCGCAATTGCAAGGATGATTGCTGATAATATACAAGCAGATTTAGACCAACTTCCATACTTCCGGTTTGGAAATAGCACGCGAAATCTTAAATGCAAGCGTGGATTAGTTCTTAGTGAATCAGGTTTTAAGGGCCCGGTCCGGGGATATCTCCTGCCATGGCAAGTCAGTTTTACGTTGCAGGCTCAGCTTTCACTTAGTGAAGTACTCTTTTTCTTCTCTCTTCCCCTGTAATATCCTCGGAATCGTCATCGTAATAAAGGTAATTCATTTCTTCAAAGAGTTCGTCGAACTCATCTGCGAATTCATCCTCAAGCCCATCATCTTCGTCAAACGTGTCGGAGATGTCCAACGGGTAGTGAAAGTCTTCATCGTCTTTTTTGATAAATTTGAGCATGATTACCTCCGGCGGGAAAAACCTTCAACCAAAAGCTACACCCCGGTTATCAAAAGTCAACATCCTGAGATTAAGTTTCAGTTAAGTGACACAATTACTTTTACTCATGACCTTTCAATCACAGCGGTTTTAGAAGAAAAAAGACGTTCTTAAGGATGAAATCGGGCTTTATTACATTGCCCTTAAGATCGGTTTTTTTAGTAACTCCTGTCATTACAAGTGCTGTGCTGTACCCTGCTTTTTCCCCTCCGGCAATGTCGGTTCGGAGACTGTCTCCGACCAGAAGAGTTTTTTTCGTGGGTGCCACTCCACTTTTCTCCAGAATATCGAACATGTATTTTTCGGGTTTCCCAGATGTAACCGCTTTCTTCCCCGATGCGGCTTCCACCGATGCGAGGAGGGCTCCTGTAGCAGGGGCCCGGCCGTGTTCGCAAGGGTAGAAGAAGTCTGCGTTTGTTCCGATGAAGTCTGCGCCGTTTCCGATTGCTATGGAAGCGGTCTTTATTTCCTCAAGATTAAATCCCGGGTGACTTCCTATCACCACGAGGTCTGCGCCGAGAGAGTCATTTCCTGAAACTTCAACCAGTCCCGTCTCCCTGACCTCGTTCTTCAGGTAATCGCTTCCGGCTATGAAGACCGTTTTCCATTTCTCTGATGAAAGTTTTTCCCTTATCATAGAAGCGGTTGCCATGGGGGAGGTTACGAACTCACTATCGTGCGACCGAATTCCGAGTCTTCTGAGTTTTTTGGCATAGTCAGAAGGAGACCGCGAGGGGTTGTTGGTTATAAAGCGTATCCCCTTTTTATTCTTTCTTAATGTCTCTAGCACCTCGGGGGAGTTGCCGATGGCCTTTTCGCCGGAATATATAACCCCGTCTAGGTCAAAGACGAAATGATCAAACGAATTTTGAAAATCCATAACAGGGGTCGGGAATTTTACGGGAGAGGCAGTTCTATCCCCAGATACTCTTTTTAAGTTCTTCCTGAAGATCGGAGTCGTAATTAGACTTCATTATCCTGATCAGTTTGTTTTCCCTGTCTTCAAAAAACTCAACTCCCATGAAGGAAAGTATGTCAAACGCAGCCCTTTTGTACCCTTCGTAGAACTCTTCTATTTCTCCGGAAGCTCTGACGGTCTTTGAATCGAGGTAAAGGGCTATCGCTGCGATCTCATCCTTTATCTCGGGGGATATCTCGATCTGAAACCCTTCAAGGTCACCCTGAAGGAGATGGTTCGTGTACATTTCGATTACGGCGTCAAGTGTGTGTACGTCCATTTAAGCATCCTCTCCAGCGTATTCTAACCGTTTTTACTAAGAAGTTCACTTGCCACTATTATGTTGTCTCTTCCCGCCTTGGCCGCGAGTTGTACTGCTTCTTTGAGAGTGGTTTTTTCCTCAACGGTGCCGAGTTTTAAAAGCATTGGCAGATTCACCCCTGAAATCACCTCCATTTCGCCGCTTTCAAGAAACATCAGGCTTATATTGGAGGGGGTTCCTCCGAACATGTCCGTTACGAGCAGTATCCCATCTCCCTCGTCGACGCTATCGACTGAAGCCCTTATCTTTTTGTCAAAATCCTTGGAGTCTCTTGAGGCGTCTATTGAGACTGCGGTCATCTTGACCCTAGGTTTCTCGGGCAGAATGAAGTTCACTGCCGATATAAGCTCCTTTGCGAGCTCTCCGTGCGTGATCACCACTATAGAAAACATAGCACTTTTATAGCTTATTTATATCCCTGTGTCTAATAATCGCGGAATATTCGGAAAGGCTTTCGCCAAGAGCATCGGCCATGACTACGGAGCGGTGCTTCCCGCCGGTGCAACCTATCCCCAGGGTAAGATAGGACTTTCCTTCCTCTGAATATTTAGGGATCAAAAAGCGCAGAAACGAGCACAGCTTCTCCAGAAACTCCCGCGAAGCTTTATCCGACATGACAAAGTCCACGACTTCGCCTCTAGTTCCATCAAGGTCTCTCAAGGATTCTGTGAAGTGGGGATTTTTCAGAAACCGAACGTCGAAAACCAGATCCGCGTCTTCGGGAACCCCGTACCTGTAGCCGAAAGAGAGAAGGGTGATAAGAGGGGTCTGCTTGTCGGTTGTCCCGGCAATTTTTTCTATGATCGCTTTCAGGTCGTGAACGCTGAGAGTGCTTGTGTCTATGCGCTTGTCCGAGAGCTCTCGTATATTTGCCAGGATTTGCTTTTCCTCTGATATTCCTTCGGTAAGCGTCTTCTCGCTTCCAAGCGGATGAATTCTCCTTGTCTCCTTGTATCTTTTAACGATTGTCTCTTCAGAGCATTCAAGAAACACAAGATCGACCCTCTCAGCTGACTCTCTTATCTTTTCCAGCACTTTTTCGAAATCGTAAAGCGTATCTTTTACCGGTATCCGTATATCAATGACTGCGACCGCTTTTTTTATCTGTGTAAGAGATTTTCCGCAGAGGTCGATAAAAGAGAAAAGAAGTTCGGGAGGCATGTTGTCAACGCAGAAAAAGCCCAGATCTTCAAGTGCTTTCGCCGCCGTGCTTTTTCCCGAACCGGAAAGTCCGCTCAGTATTATTATCCGTTCCATTATTCCCGAGTGCCGGACGGAATCTCGATTTTCTTACCGGTCTCCTTAAGTATCTGGTTTCGCACCGCCACGTCTATTACAGACGCCATATTTCTTCCCGGACTCACAGGCAGCACTATGTACGGCAGTTCTATGTCGAGTATGGAGTAAGTTTTTGTGTCCAAGCCAAGGCGATCGTATTCCGTTTCGGAGTTCCATTGGTGAAGTTCTACAACCATATCGATTTCTCTTTTTTCCATAACGCAGGTGGTTCCGAAAAGGTCCTTTATGTTCACTATGCCTATTCCCCTTACCTCCACAAGGTACCTTATGTTCTCGGGACCCACTCCGACGAGTGTCTGGGAGCCTATTTTCCTTATTTCGACCACGTCGTCCGCGATAAGCTTCGAGCCCTGTATTATAAGGTCGATTGCGCATTCGCTTTTCCCGATTCCGCTTTTCCCGAGAATCAGGACTCCCGTATGATGCACGTCAAGAAGCACTCCGTGAACTGTTATACGGGTTGCAAATTCCTCGGCGAGCAGTTCATTGAGAATGGTTATGAATTTCCCCGTGCCTAGGGTTGTTGTAAAAAGCGGTATCCCTTCTTTTTCAAAATGCTCGATAAAAGATTTTTCTGGGCTAGCTCCCTTTGAGAGTATGAAGCAGGGAATATCGTTTGACAGAAGATTTGATATTATTTTTTTTTGGGTTCTGTCGGGAAACCCGTTTATGTAGGAGATTTCTGTTCTGCCGAGCACTTGTATGTTTCCGCGCTCGAGTTCTATTTTCTTTTCTATCATCCTTAATCCCGGTTTCTTGGCACTTGGTGAAATAATGCGTCTTTCAAGCCCGTTTTCTCCGGAAATAGGTTCAAGACCGAGCTTTTCTCCGAATTTTCCGTAAAAGTCTCCGACTGAGATGGAATGGCTGTTTTCAGAGTTTTTCATCTTCTTCAATCAACAGGTTGTAAATATCAGAAGCCCCCTTTGACGCAATAAGTTTTGACCTTACGTCGTTTTGTCCGAATATCCTGGATATCCGCGCAAGCAGGGTTATCCGGGTTTCCGTGGGACAGTTCTCAGGAGTTATCAAAACGGCGAAAAGATGGGTTTTTTCTCCGTCTAGCGAGTCGAAGTCAACCCCCGTCTCGCTTCTGGCAAAAGCTATGGTTATATCCGGAATGTCGAGGAGTTTTACGTGCGGAATCGCCACTCCGGAATCAATCGCCGTGCTGCACAGCCCCTCTCGTTCAACTAGGGTTTCGCTTAGCCTCTGCACGTTAAGCCTGGGCACGGCGTCTGCGACTTTTTCCGAAAGCTCCCGCAGCACGTCCGGTTTTGTTGTCGAAGCGAGTTCGGGAAATACGGAATTTTTCTCCAGGCATTCAGAGATTTTCACTTTTCTTTTTCCGTGTTCAGGGTGTAAGAAGTCCTACCTTTTTCGAATCGGCTTTTTTGTAAACGACATTCATTTCAAGCGTTTCGCTGTTTCTGAAAGCCACGAAATCCTCTTCGGACGCGTCAAGCTGCAGCAGTGCTTCCGCAACGCTCATGGGCTTGGGACTTAGGTGCTGGTGATCTACCCTCAGATTGTTTTCCGTCTCGGCCCTCTGCACACGTGCGGCGGAAGGGGTCTTCGAGACGTTTCTTCTTCTCAGGCTCAGCTGTTTATCTGTTCTTCTCCGCAGTTGTTTTATGATCGTGTCGAAAAGCTTGTCTATTGCTGAGTGCATTTCCTCCGTTTCTACCGAAGCGGCCGCTTTTACGGGGCCCGAGCTGATTGTTATTTCCGCATTGTTTCTGAGTTTCTCCGCTGAAAGAATTATTCTTGCCTCTGACGGATGTCTGTCTGGGTCTATGTACCTCTGGAGTTTTGGCATTTTCTTCATCGCGTAACGTTTGAAATGTTCCGACCTTCTTTTATCGGAAATGTTTTTCGTGATGATATCGGTTTTCATGGTTCAAACCTCCTTTGAGAGTCTTTTTGATGAACTGGGTATGCCGAGTATTTTTCTGTATTTTGCAACCGTTCTTCTCGCAACCTTTACATTTTTCATGGAGAGTATCCTGGATATATCTTCGTCCGAGAACGCACACTGGGCCGGTTCTTCATCAACTATTTCCCTGATCATTGATTTAATTTTCTCAAGCGAAATCTTTTGTCCGTTGGATGAGCGGACTCCTCTTGAGAAAAGCTTTTTAAGTTCTACTATTCCTTGGGGGCATTGTATGTATTTTCTGCTTGTTATACGACTCACGGTTGATTCATGAATGCCCACGGTGTCAGCCACGTCCTTTAGCTTCAGGGGTTTTATGTGAGCGCTGCCGTGATCGAAAAACTCCCTTTGCTCATCGACGATTTTCTCCATAACTTTGCGTATTGTAGTCTCGCGCTCTTCGATGCAGCGGACGATTCTCTGGGCCACTTCGATTTTTTCCCGCAGATAGTCCGTGGTCTCTCCCGTTAGGTTCGCACGGTCGGAGAGAATCTTTTTGCAGTAGGAACTTATTCTGAGTTTCGGAAAACTCCTATTTGACTGCATCTGCAAGTCATCTCCCACCTTGTACACGTAGAAGTCGGGAATGATGTTTCTAGTCGCGTCTTTAGTGTAATAAGGCCGCCCAGGTTTTGGCTCAAGGGAAGTTATTACGGCTTCAATTTCCAGTATCTCTTCCTTGCTTATGTCAAGTTCGGCACAGATCTTCTCGTAGTCTTTTCTGCCGAGATCGTCGATATGGTTCTCTACTGCCCGCATAACGGGACTTTTCTTTTCGTAACCGAGGTCCAGAATTTGTGCGACGAGACACTCGGAAAGGGAGCGGGAACCGACTCCTATGGGATCAAACGTAGTGCGTATCTTCTCGGCTACCTGTATTACCTCCGCCATGCGGTCACCGTCTGCTTCAGATGAGCCTTCTGTTTCAAGCAGTCTTGCTATTTCCCCAAGTTCAATCTCAAGGTATCCGTCCTCGTTTATGTTGCCGATGATAAGCGAAGCTATCTGCTTTTGCCGTTCGCTGAAATCGGTCATTGACAGCTGCCAGTGAAGGTGCTCAAACAAAGAATCCTGATTTGGAATCTGGTCTTCCCAGGTGGTTTCCTCGCTTATTTCCGCAGAAAACTCTTCGGGTACCGGGTAGTCGGTTTCCGTCGGGCCGAGTTCATTTAGAAGAGATTCTCCCGGATCTTCTTTTTCCGTTTCCAGAGATGAATCTGGATCTTCTTCCAGGGCGGGGTTCTCTATGAGCTGTTCCTCTAGGTATTCCCTGAGCTCAACCGTGTTCATCTGTACCAGGCTTAGAAAAAGCCTGAGATGCTGGGTGAGTATGAGCTTTTGCTTCTGTACTACGTTAGGGGTCTGTGCAAGACCGAATCCACTCATTTAAATGATTTTTCTCCTTTTTCGGTTTCCCCAACCCTGTGAAACCGACCCATTTAAATTATAACACCATTTGATCCGTTATTTAATCTTAGGTCTTTATCGCATCAATCGGGAAGAGCCATATCAGGAGTGATTGCTTAGAGCAGGCTGCCGCCGGGGCACAGAACATGGGAGGATTGGCGACGGAGAAGGGTTGGCCGCACTTACCGGTTTATATGTAGAATCCAAGTTCCGAGTTTGCTGCGTGACGGCGGATCGTGTTACTCCCGGTACCACTCGTGGATATTCCACAGTTCAGAGTCCCATCCGTTTACCCGTACCCCTTTTAGGCTGTTACTGAAAGCCGAGACGAAAGCCCGGTCAACCAAGGGAATCACTACATGGTTCTGAACCAACATATCATTCATTCGAATGACTAGGTTTTCGCGATCTGGGCCGATAGGGGTCCGCGTCAGTTCCTGATAGAGATCATCGTACTCCTGGTTGGACCAGCGAGATACGTTGCCGCCCAACCAGTCATTTTCGGAGCCGGGAATCTCAGTAGTTAGCCAGCTTGACAAATAGTTCTGCGGATCAATGGATGATGTTCCGTTGGCATACATTTCAACATCGGCATAAAATCTCCAGAGGTTGCCGGGGTTATCCGGATCACTGCTAAAGAAAACACCTGCGTTAATGCTCTTCAACTCGGCTTCCACCCCTATATCCCTCCACCATCCCTGAATCAGTTCCTGAGTACCTTGGCGAACCGAGTTGGTAGAGGTCTGATAAAGAATTTTCAGTCGGACTCCGTCTTTTTCCCGGATGCCGTCGGCGCCGGGTGTCCATCCGGCCTGAGCAAGCAGGGTTCTTGCTTGCTCGATATTCTGGGTCAGGCAGTCCTGGTTATTTGGTGAAACGTACTGGAGAGGGGCCGGAATAATATTGCAGGCTGCCCTGCCCGCGGCACCGTAGAGTTGCTCGGCGATATGTCCGCGGTCAATGGCTAAGGACAAGGCCTTGCGCACTGCCGGGTCGGTCAGGAAGGGATGAGGGTTATTGCCTTCTGACCACTCGGAGCGTCGGTCTCCCAGATCTGGATCGGGATTGGAGAAGTTTACTACCAATTGTTCAACAAGTGAGGCAAAGGCCGGTCGAACCGTTGCCTCGCCGACTTCCTGCAAAGATCTGAGAGTTTGAGGGTCTATTTGCAGATTCCAGGCATAGTCAGCTTCACCTTTCTCTAGGACGGCCCGCGCAGCAGTGACGGCATCCCCGCCACCTTTTATTACCACTTTGGGGAATAGTCGGTCGGTTGCGCGGAAATGTTCGTTGATTTCATAAGTGAGAGTTGAATTAGTTTCTGTATCTGACTCACTGATTGAGAAATCGGTGATTTTATAGGCCCCCGTCCCAACTGGATATAGATTTTCCGTGACACATTCCTGAGCTGTCTCACCGACACAGTTTGCAAACTGCGCCTTTTGCAGAATAGGGGAAGAGGCCCCCACAAAGAGGGTATATGGATAGATTACAGGGGAAGTGAAGGTAATTTTGATACTAAGCGGGGAATCCTCGACAGGATCCACATTCCCTATGGGTACGAAATCACACACATCTTCTGTTCCTGGCAGAGAACACAAGTACCTGTGGGTAAATATAACATCTTCGACCGTTAGAGGAGTGCCGTCGGACCAAAGAATTTCTTCTTTAAGCTTCCAGGTAATCGTGGTCATATCTTCTGATACGCCGCCATTATCCACGGTCGGAATCTCCTCAGCTAGGCGAGGTACTAACCTTCCTTCCTCATCATAGTTCGCCAGGGGCTCTAAGATCAAAGCACTAGCATCAACATCCTTAGTCCCGCCGGTAAGATAAGGATTGGCGATAGTAGGGGCTTGCCAGTAAAGTATGGTCAGGGTTTCATCATCATCGTCATCTCCACAGGAAGTTATAAAGAGTCCCGCGACTATCATGACCAAGACTAAGAATGTTTTTTTGTATTCCATCTGAATTTCTCCTGAGAGGTTATTAGTACTACTAAGGTTTTAGAATTTTCCTATTATTACCAAGAAACATTTGGAACGCAATCATTGTCGGAGACCATCAATTGCGAATGCTCGGAAAAACTTTAAAATCACGGAGAATTTTCTCAATTTTTTCTGTACGGTTATCTTTTTTGCGTGAACGTAAGTGAAGCCGCAAGAATCATAATCATTCTCGGTGCGGTGCTAATAGCACTCGGAGTCATGTTGCCTTATGTGGCGAAACTTGATTTCTTCGGGAAACTTCCTGGAGATATAAAAATCGAAAAAGGGAACTTCAGTCTCTATTTTCCGATCGCAACCTGCATAGTGCTGAGCATCCTGCTCACGCTTCTGGGCAATCTTTTCTTCAGAAAATAAAAACGGGGGAGGTTGGACGGGGATTAAAGGCTTTTCCGCTCGTCAGGAAGAACCCACACTCTTTCGTTCACGAAAAGTTTTTCATACTTTTCTATGCTGTTTTCTAACTCAAGGGTCTGCGATATGTCATCAAGCCCTTCAAGAAGCACTTTTCTTTTGAAATCGTCTATCTCGAATGAAAAACTTATCCCTTTCCCCGTTACGGATTTCTCAACCAAGTCAACCTCAAGGGAATAACCTTCATTCTCCAATACAATGCGGAATAACTCATCCGTTCTGTCTTTAGAGAGGACTATGGGAAGTATCGAGTTCTTAAAACAGTTGTTGTAGAAAATATCTGCGAAGGAGGGAGCCAAAATTATCCTGAATCCCGCTTCCCTTATCGCCCAAGGAGCGTGTTCCCTAGAGCTTCCGCTTCCGAAATTCTCCTGGGTCAGAAGTATGCACGCGTCTGTGTATCTCGTCTGGTTGAGCTCGAAATCCTCGTTTAAGGTCCCGTCGTCGTTATATTTCCAGTCAAAAAACAGAAATTCTCCGAACCCCGTTCTCTCGATGCGTTTTAGGAACTGCTTGGGGATTATCTGGTCGGTGTCGACGTTCATTCTGTCAAGAGCCGCTACTTTTCCCGATACCTTTTGAAGTTTCTCCATGTTTCAGATTCCCTTTTCCATTTCCCAGCCGCGCACGTCCACGAAATGTCCCGTGATTGCCGCTGCAGCCGCCATTATGGGGCTTACCAGATGGGTTCTTCCACCTTTTCCCTGGCGACCCTCGAAATTTCTGTTGGATGTGCTGGCGCATCTTTCCCCGGGGGCCAGTATGTCCGGGTTCATTCCAAGACACATGCTGCATCCCGACTCGCGCCACTCGAATCCGGCCTCGGTAAATATCCTGTGAAGTTCCATTTCCTCTGCCTTTTTCTTTACAAGCTGGGAGCCTGGAACCACCATTGCGTTTACTCCATCGGCTACTTTTCTGCCTTTTACGAGCTTCGCAACCGCCAGCAGATCTTCCATTCTAGAATTCGTGCAGGAACCTATGAACACCCTGTCAACGTGTATGTCCGTTATCGGGGTATTTGCCTTGAGGTCCATGTATTCAAGAGCCTGTTCCATTGATTTTCTCTTGCTTTGGTCTTCGCACTCCATGGGATCGGGTACTTTTGAAGTTACGTCCGTTACCATTCCCGGGTTGGTTCCCCAGCTTACCTGTGGAGCTATCTTGCGGGCGTCAAGAGTGACTGATTTATCGAAAACGGCGTCGGAGTCCGTGCGGAGAGTCTGCCAGTGTTCGAGGGCTTTTTCGTAATTGCCGTCTTTCGGTGCGTACCGGCGGCCCTTTACGTACTCGAAGGTCTTTTGATCGGGTGCTATCATTCCGGCCCTGGCTCCCCCCTCTATCGACATGTTGCACACCGTCATCCTCTCTTCCATGGAAAGAGCCTCTATCGCTTCTCCTCGGTATTCCACCACGGTCCCGGTGGCTCCCGCGGTTCCTATATGTCCGATTATGCCCAGGATTATGTCCTTTGCGGTAACCCCGTACTGGCGTTCGCCCTCGACCTTTATTTCAAACACCTTCGGACGGTTCTGTCTTAAGCACTGCGTCGCCAGAACGTGCTCCACTTCGCTTGTTCCTATACCGAAGGCGAGTGATCCGAACGCTCCGTGGGTGGAAGTGTGACTGTCTCCGCACACTATGGTCATCCCGGGTCTTGTAAGGCCGAGTTCGGGACCGATAACGTGCACTATGCCTTGGGAGTGGTTGTTTATTCTTATTCCGAAGAGCGTTATTCCGAAATCCTTGCAGTTTTGCCGCAGGGCTTCTATCTGTTTTGCGGATATGGGATCCGAAATTGGTCCGCTGCGGTCGGTGGTCGGCACGTTATGATCCATCGTGGCGAAAGTAAGGTCAGGCCTTCTTACTTCTCGTCCCGTAATTCTCAGCCCTTCAAACGCCTGAGGGGAGGTAACTTCGTGAACGAGGTGAAGATCTATGTATAGAAGGGACGGTTTGCCTTCTTCTTCGTGAACGAGGTGTGATTCCCAGATTTTGTCAAAAAGAGTTTTTCCTGCCATCGTTAACTGCTCCAGAGCGCCGTCTTTTCATTCCCGAACCGCGCCTTTTCCCCAAGCTCCTCCTCTATGCGCAGAAGCTGGTTGTATTTTGCTATTCTGTCGCTTCGGGACGCCGACCCGGTTTTTATCTGACCGGCGTTTGTGGCAACTGCAATATCCGCTATCGTCGAGTCCTCTGTTTCTCCCGAGCGATGGGATATTATGTAACTATAACCCGCCTGCTTGGCCATCTCAATAGCCTCAAGGGTTTCGGTAAGCGTTCCTATTTGGTTTACCTTTATAAGTATGGAATTTGCCACGTCCGAATCTATCCCGTCTGAAAGTCTCCTCGTGTTCGTTACAAAAAGATCGTCTCCGACAAGCTGTACGTCGGAACCTATTTTTTTCGTAAGCGTCTTCCAGCCTTCCCAGTCGTTTTCATCCAGGGGGTCCTCTATCGAAACGATAGGGTATTTTTTTATCCACTTCTCGTATATTTCCATTAAACCGGCGACCGGCACGGTTTTTTGCTCCACATGATAACTTCCCTCGCGGAAGAACTCGCTTGAAGCTACGTCAAGCGCTATTGATATCTGCTCTGAGGGGCTGTATCCAGCTTTCCATATGGCTTCTATTATGCATTCGAGCGCCTCTTCGTTTGATCCCAGGGAAGGTGCAAAACCTCCTTCGTCTCCGACGGCTGTCGAGAGATTCTTGGCGCTGAGTATGGATTTAAGTGTGTGGAAGGTTTCCACTCCCGCCCGAAGGGCTTCCCGGAAAGTGGAGAAACCATGGGGAACTATCATGAATTCCTGAAAATCAAGGTTGTTGTCCGCATGGGCGCCACCGTTGATTATGTTCATAAGCGGTACAGGGAGGGTATTGGCATCTTCGCCTCCTAGATAGCTGAAAAAAGAGGTTCCCCTGGAGCTCGCAGCCGCCCTAGCCGAGGCAAGCGACACTCCCAGAATGGAGTTTGCTCCGAGGCGGGACTTTGTTTCCGTCGAGTCAAGCTCTATCATGGTGCGGTCTATCAGGGTTTGGTTGTGCACCTCAAGGCCCTCAAGGCGCGGAGCTATTATGTCGTGGACATTTTCTACCGCCTTCAAAACCCCCTTTCCCATGTATCTGTGCTTCTCCCCGTCCCGAAGCTCAAGCGCTTCGTGCTCTCCGGTCGATGCCCCCGAGGGAACCATTGCCCGACCGAAGGCTCCGTCTGAGCAGTGCACCTCCACCTCTATCGTCGGATTTCCCCTTGAATCCAGTATTTCTCTTGCTTTTATTTCGTTTATCTTTGACATTCTGATTTCCTCTTGAGTTGCTTGTTCAACTATGAAGCGCAAACCCTGATTTGGGTTTGATTGTACGGAATTGGAAGTATTTTTCAAACATATCGTAAAACCAGCAGCGCAAAAGAGATAATCTCCAATACGGAACAAAGACTTCCTGTCACGTCTGGAGGTTACAGGTATCTGGATTTCATGATAAAACCGGCGGAATCGCTTGTTTACTGCGGTGTAGAATCAGCTTGGGGCCCCTGCATGGTTTCAAGTCATTATGATTTGACAGTTCCGCTGTTTTTTATTGAGGTGTTGCTCAAAGCGTGTTCTAATAGGAGGTAAAGAAATATTTTTTCGGCGATCGGGCAATCCGGCATTATTTGGGGCTTGATCTCAATACGAACACCGGAAAGTGCCATGCTCTCTACTAAAACGCGTCTTGATCTTGTCACTCGTCGTGTGGCCGCTTTCCATCGTAGTAGGAGGTAAAAAGTAGCTATGATCATCCATGACTTTCGGTTATTTAAGGGCTGTCGGAGTGCTGCCGCCAGGATTGTGACTAGATTCGGCATTGTCGCGATCCTTCTGATCTGCGTCTTGTCACCCGTGCCCGCACTGGCCGCCATTGAGGGCGAGGCACAGTTTGTCTTCAACACGTTTGGGTTCCTTGTGTGGGGTGCTCTCGTGATGTGGATGGCGGCAGGTTTCACAATGCTCGAGGCGGGTTCGGTGCGGACGAAGAACGCTTCGGTCATTTGCCTGAAGAACATTGGTCTCTACTCCATTGCCGGACTTGCGTACTACCTGATCGGCTTCAACATCATGTATGTCGGCGTCGAGCCGGGCGGCTGGTTTGGTTCGCTGGAACTCCTGTACGGCACGACCGCTGATGAAGTGGCACTGCTGGGCGGTGAAGAAACAGCCACTGCGGCCGTCGTAGAGAGCGGCTACTCGGCGATGTCTTACTGGTTCTTCCAGATGGTGTTCGTGGCGACTACCGCTTCAATTGTCTCGGGCACTCTGGCCGAGCGCGTGAAGCTGTGGCCTTTCTTCGTTTTCATCGCTGTGTTAACCTCGGTCATCTACCCAGTAGTTGGCGCTTGGACTTGGGGTGGGGGCTGGTTGGCTGAATTGGGGTTCAAGGACTTCGCCGGTTCCACCGTGGTCCACTCCACAGGAGGCTGGGCAGCGCTCGCGGGGGCCATAATGCTCGGACCGCGCTCGGGCAAGTTCCGGGCTGATGGCAGTGTCAAGCCGACTCCTCCATCCAATGTTCCGGTCGTCACTCTCGGCGTCTTTATTCTGTGGCTGGGCTGGTTCGGCTTCAATGGCGGTTCGCAGTTGGCCCTCAGCGGCGCACTAGATGCCGTGGCGGTGAGCAACATTTTCTCAAACACCAACCTAGCCGCGGCGGCTGGGGTTCTCGCGGCTCTGAGCCTTTCCCGGCCCGTGCTCGGCCGTGTCGATCTGTTCGCCGGACTTAATGGCGCTCTGGCTGGTCTCGTCGCGATCACAGCGGCGCCGGATATCGTCCAGCATCACTGGGCAATAGTGATCGGAGCGATCGGTGGCATGGTTTGTCTGTTGTCCATGAAGTCTTTGGAAATGATAAAGATCGACGACGTCGTGGGTGCTGTCCCAGTTCATCTCTGCACTGGCATCTGGGGGACGTTGGCGGTCTGCATTGCCGCCGGTGGAAGCCTTTCTGCTCAGATCATCGGCATTTTGGCCATCGGCGTGTTTGTGTTTGGGTCATCAATGCTGTTGTGGTTTGTCATCGACCGGACTTTGGGTCTACGAGTCTCAAAGGATGTCGAGGCCATCGGCCAGGATGTGGGCGAGCTGGGCATCGAAGCCTATCCAGAATTCGTGGTGATGCCGGAAGAGGACTGATTAGAGCTTCGGGGCAATCCTCCAGCTCCAGAGACAGGCTACAACCCGGTTGCGTTCTCAAGAGGGATGCCTCGAGCTTTGGAGTCACGACTTGCGAGGGTCGACAGAATTAAATCAGGCCGCTCGGTCTGTCCTCAATGATCTCCCCGTCCTTCAGGCTTATTACTCTTTTTGAGCGGGAAGCTATGTCTTCTTCGTGCGTTATCATTACTATCGTTTTTCCCTGTTCATTCAGTTCTTTGAATATCTTCATTATTTCGTAACTCGTTTTCGTATCTAGGTTTCCGGTTGGTTCATCTGCCAGTATCATCCTCGGGTTGTTTACGACCGCCCTGGCTATTGCCACCCTCTGCTGCTGTCCCCCAGAGAGTTGGTTGGGAAGATGATCCGCTCTGTCTGCGAGTCCCACGAGAGAAAGTGCGGCCGATGCAAGCTTTTTTCTCTGGGTTCCCGGCATGCCTGAGTAGACCAGCGGCAGTTCCACATTTTCAAGTGCAGTGGTTCGCGGCAGCAGGTTAAAGCTCTGGAAGACAAAGCCAATCTTCGTGCTCCGTATTTCCGCCTTCTCATCGCTTGCGAGTTCCATTATGTCGGCACCGTCAAGCATGTAGTTTCCGCTACTCTGCGTGTCGAGGCAGCCGAGAATGTTCATAAGGGTGCTTTTGCCGGACCCCGAGGACCCCATGACAGCGACGAATTCTCCTTGTGCTATCTCAAGGTTTATGGATCGAAGCGCCTCGACCTCGACTTTTCCGTTCGAGTAGGTTTTACCGATGTCTTTGAGCTTGATTACGGGCGGTGTCATCAGAATCTTTTCGGCTGGGGAAGCGCAAAGCCCGGTCCTTTGTTGTTTCCGCCGGAAATCGTGTACTCAACCACTATCGGGTCTCCTTCGGAAAGCGGACCGCTTAGAATTTCTGTGTGGAAGTCGTCGCTTATCCCGGTCTCTATTACTACTGGAGAGAGTTTTCCCTGTTTGAGAACCCAGACGTTTTCGCCTTCCTCGGTAGCGGCGGCTGAAGATTTCGGGGGAATGAAGCGAAGTGCGGCGGTGGGAACTTTAAGCACGTCTTTTTTGGTTGATATGACTTTCTTCACTTCGGCGGTCATACCGGGTTTCAGCTCGAGTTCCGGGTTCTCCACAAGACACGTTACATCGTAGGTGACGACATCGTTTTTTATGCTCGGAGAGTTTGCCACCTGTTTTATCTTCGCGCTGAAATTTTTGCCCGGAAATGCGTCAACTCTGAAGAGGACGTCCTGACCCTCTTTTATCTTCCCTATGTCTGCTTCGCTTACGTTTGAAATCAGATGAAGAGTTCTGGGGTTCTCGGCCAGTACGTACAGTGGTTCGGATTTGTTCGGGTGTATCTGTTCGCCGATTATGATGTTCTTTTCAAGCACCATGCCGTCGAGCATGGAAGTGATTCGGGTCGCGTCAAGCTTTCTCTGTGCCGTTTCCAGGTCGGCCTGGGCTTTCTCCCGGGCTGCAACTGCCGCGCTGTGTTCTGAGAGAGATAAGTTGAACTCCTCCCGGGAAATAAGCTCTTTTTCGTAGAGTCTCTTGTTTGCCCCGTGCGAGTTGGTTGAAATCTCAAGGTCGGTTGTGGTCTTCTTAAGTATCTCCTTGAAGTATTCGACGTCTCCCGAAAGGCCCTCCGGTTCTTCCATAAGGGCCAGCACCTGGCCCTTTTTGACCTCGTCGTTCACCTCGGAGCGGACTTCCTTTATCGTTCCGTTTATTTGTGAATATATCCTTGCTTCTTTAGTCGGTTTTAAGGTTCCCGAAGCTCTTACAAGCGAAGTTATGTTTCCTCTCTCGATTTTCTGCGTTACGTACTCTATCCGGCCTTCCTTTCCTCCGAAAAAGATGAAGTATCCTGCGATAACGACTACGGCGGCGACGGCGTAGAGAAGCTTTGAACGGGGAAGATTTTTCATTGTATCTCTTTTCCGCAGAGGCTTAACAGCCTTAACCTTACCATTTTATAGTCGTATATGGAGTTTTTGTAGTCCGCTACCGCCTCTTCGTAAAGCGCCTGCGCCTCGGCAAATTCTATTTTCGAAGCGCTTCGCGACTCGTATCTTTCTTTGGCCAGAAGCAGGTTTTTCTCCGATATCGATTCTGAATCCCTAAGTATTTTTATTTTTTTCTCGAGGTGCTTGAGTTTGAGATAGAGTTCCCCAACCGAGAGGATTATTCTGTTCTTGAGCAGCTCGGTCTGGGCCTCATTTCTTGTGAGTTCAGCCTTTGACTGCGACATTTGGCCGAACCTTGAGAATCCCTCGAAGATGGGAATCCTAACGCCGAGTCCGGCGATAAAAGCCGGCGTCTCGGCGCCTTCTCCTTCAAATCTGTACGCCGCCCTGCCGAATATCGAAGGGAGGAATTTCCCCCTGTTCTCCGCAATCGAGGCCCTTATTCCATCATGGTCCGCCAGAAGACTCTTTATCTCTGCGTTCTCGGAAAGGGCGAAGCTTACAAGATCTTCTCTGGTTTCGTATACCTTCTCGTAGGCAAGATTCTCACGGATGTCGAATTGTCCGAGAGAAGGGTCGTTCATCAGGTGTCTTAGATTAAGCATGGCGAGTTCGTAGGAGTTTTCTCTTGAAACCAGTTCTAGTTTTGCCTGTTGCAGGTCGATTTCCGCCTGGCTTAGCTGCTGGGCGGACCTTTTCCCGACGGCGAAAAGCTCTTTTGTTTTCTCAAGGAGCCATTCCCTGCGCTTGGTTTCTGTAGCTGCTCCATCAAGCCGGTTTTTATCGGAAAGCGCCTGATAGTAGGCGATGCGCGTGTCGCGCACGAGCGTCGTTTCTGAGCCCGTAAACAAGTATCTTGCGGATTCCAGATGATGTTCTTTTGCCCTTATCCTGGCCTTTGTCTTTCCGAAATCCCATATCATCTGGTCGACGTAAAAACCGGACTCTCTTCCCACAAACGGTACTACAAGTTTTCCGCTGAGCTGGGGATAAAGGGGAGCTTTTGCCTGCCTGAGTATTGACTTCGAGATGTCGACCTCGGAACGCGAAATCCGGAGTTCTGGGCTGTTAAGCAGTGCTATCTCGACGGCCCGTTCAATTGGGATTACTTGCTGCGCCCATGCGGTCTGGGAAAGCAGTAGTAGTGAACTGAGAAGAAGAAGGAAATTTTTCGGTATACTCATCATGTGGCAACCGCGGTGTGTCGCTTGAGTGCGGAGGAAAGAGAATATCGATAAATACCAAGCGCCCCTTGGCGTATATGTCCATATTCCGTATTGTCTTACCAAATGTCCTTATTGTGATTTTAACTCTTATGGGACTAATGGCAACTTTCCGGAGGATGATTACGTCCGTGCTCTGGAGCGAGAAATTGAAAACTTCCGGGGCATTATTGAAGGCAAAGAGATAAGCACGGTGTTTCTCGGGGGAGGGACCCCGTCGCTTTTAAAGCCCAGAAGCATAGGGATGGTAATGGAGAAACTCGCCTCGATTGCTTCCTTCTCGCCCAAGGTAGAAGTGAGCCTTGAGGTAAACCCGAGAACTGCCGACAGGAAAAAGCTCGTTTCACTGATGCGCGTCGGGGTAAACAGAATAAGCGTCGGCGTGCAGTCTTTTTCGCAGAGAAAGCTTGATTTCTACGGGAGATTCACCACTCCAGATGACTGTGTCCGCGCGCTTGTTGATGTCCGGGACGCCGGTTTTCACAACTATAATCTTGATCTTATATACGGAAGCTCTCGGGAAACCCAGGAAGAGTTTGAAGAAGATATCCGCACTGCCCTGAGATTCTCTCCGACCCATATATCCGCCTACTGCCTTACAATTGAGCCCGGCACCGAGTTTGCGACGCTTTGGCGCAAAGGGAAACTCTCTCTTCCCGAAGACTCAGTTCTGGTCGAGTTCATGCGGAGCGCGCGGGAGATTCTCGAGGCAGAGGGGTACGGAAATTACGAAGTATCGAATTTTGCCCGGCCCGGCTACGAGTGTAGGCATAACCTTATTTACTGGAACTGTCATGATTACCTAGGCGTGGGTGCCGGAGCCCATTCCCACATTAGCTGCGGTGGAGAAGAGGGCTGGGGAATAAGATGGTCAAACGTAAGGAATCCCGAGCTTTACATGAAGCGAGTTACGGGCGACGGAAATGCCGTCTGTGCCTCTTATGATCTCTCACGGACCACAGCCCTTGAAGATAAGCTTCTTATGGGACTTAGGCTAAACGACGGGGTAGGAATTGAAGGCCTAAAGAAGCGCTTCGGCTGCGAACCTGATGCCTCTGGCCTCGAATACCTTGAATCCGACGGTTTTATTCTCACCGATGGCGACCGTCTCAGACTCACCGCCAAGGGAAGGGTATTCACCGATGAGTTGGTTGCAAGGGTGTGCGGAGTTTTTCACTGAAACTACGAAGATACAATCAGCAGACGGTCGTTGCGTTTTTGTAACGGACGTGCATTGTGTCCGAACATCCGCTCAAAGTTTGCGACCTGTTCTGCACTCACCTCAATTGCGTCCGGAAAAATGAACCAGTGCACTCCCTCACTGCAGGGAGGAGTGGTGAGTGACCCCTTGTAATGGAAGTAGTCGGTGGTCTCCGTCGGCAGTATCGCAGATGCATCCACTGTCGTGCCCGCAACATCAACTTCTATTCCTGCCTCGGTCGGTACGTTATCGAACACCGCGGCCAGAGCATGGTTTCGTGTGCCTACTTCCATCATAACACCAACCACTGCCAGTACGCCTGCTGGGTTTTTGTGTACGAAATGTGCCTCCATCGCCGTGTGCAAACCATCAAAGGCGTGCTCGCTCGGAACGTGAAAGTGAAACTGCAACAGTTCGTAAATTTCACCTGCTGCAGTCAGTGTGCTGCCGGGTGCGTAATTTACTTGGAGGGTGTGTCCGCTGTTTAGAATCTTCAGAGAAGAGGGCCTGTAATCAAATTTCAGTGCCGATCCCTTGACGGGAAAGGCGTCGGTGATGTCAATCGGTGACTGCATGCGTCCGATAGCGCAGGTCGCGTAATCCGGCGAGAGCGAGCCCCAGTTATCGGGACCCTCGGCCCCGGTATAACCCCAGCAAGTCAACCCAGTCCTCCATGACGCATTCCCGTATGGGTTTTCGTGAGTGCTGATATCACTAGCATGATACGCATAGCCGTTGCCGAAACTGCAGGCCGTAAAGATCTCGATTGTCCCGATTGCAACGAAACCGTAATAATTTCAATTTGCGGCATTTTTTCTCCAATCGCATTGCCAAGGCTGATGGCGATTTCAATACACGGTTTTATGGCCTGCACTGCAAAATCTGTTTTCTGAGCAGATGAAGCCGATAATTTGCAAAGACAGTGTAACCTATGCCCCAACAGGTTTCACATAAATCTAATTAGACGGTTCTTGAGTTGTGGTGCAGATAGGATCTGCTCCGTCCGGATTCCAGGTAAAAGCCTTTCTCGTCTTTTCCTGCGTATTTCATTAGTTCGTAGTAGGCCGCGCTAAGCAGCCTAGCCTCGAATTTCCCGTTCTTTACTCTTACGTAAGGTATGTTCTGCTCGGCTATGGTGAGAGTCGTCAAATCCAGTTCTTCCCCGGATTCGTCGTTTAACCTTATGGAAAAACCGTTCTCCGTTTTGGTGACCATAGTAACAACAAAAGGGGTATCCTCGCACTCGACGTAAACCCTGCTCCCTTGTTCTTGAACAAAAAGCTTTCCGTCTGTGTCTATGTCGAGGTTTTTGTTGTTCTCAAGGTATGTCCACCTGTGGGTTATTCTGATCCCGTCGTGAAACCACCTACCGCGACTGTCTATGAATATTCTGGGCTTTTTGCTCTCTCGTCGGTTTTTCATATCCCGATAGCCTTCACGACCACCCTTTTTCTTCTCTTGCCGTCAAACTCCCCGTAGAAGATTTCTTGCCAGGGGCCGAGGTCAAGGTCTCCTTCCGTCACGGGAACCACTACCTGATGATGCATGAGGAGATTTTTCAGATGAGCGTCACCGTTATCTTCCCCGGTGCGGTGATGTTTGTAATCTTCCCTGAAGGGGGAGATGCCTTCAAGCCACTCCCATATGTCCTCAAAAAGCCCCTGCTCGAGGTCGTTTACGAAGACAGAAGCTGTTATGTGCATCGCGGATACGAGGACAAAACCCTCTGTTATGCCGCTTTGCTGAACTATCTGTCTTACCGTCGGAGTTATATGAACGAACTCTCTTTTTTTGTCCGTGTTAAACCAGAGATACTCGGTATGAGATTTCAAGATGCGCCTCCTTAGCTTTTTCCCTGTAACTATACTTTGTCCATTGCGGGTTTTCCCGGTTCTGTTTATTTTTTGAGGATTTGTTGTACCCTATCTTGTCTTTTAATTGGTCGAAAATTCCTGCACGAGGGTTGCTTGCGCATTTATCAGAGGAAACTTATCAGATGAAGATAGCCGTTATAGGAACGGGTTATGTGGGGCTTGTCACGGGAGCATGTTTAGCGGGAAGCGGGAACAGCGTTGAGTGCGTCGACATAGATGAAAGCAAAATCGAGAGCCTTCGACGCGCCGAAGTTCCCTTTTTCGAGCCGGGTCTTGATGAGATGGTGCGCACCAATATAGATGAGGGTAGGCTCTCCTTTACAACCGATATAGCTTCGGCCGTCAGGGAATCCTTTCTTGTATTTATTGCGGTTGGAACTCCTCAGGCGCAAGACGGCGAAGCGGATATCTCTTCTGTTCTTGAAGTTGCGCGGTCAATAGGGAGTAATCTTAACGGATACAAGATAGTGGTAACCAAAAGTACGGTTCCCGTGGGCACTACCGAGAAAGTGCGCGACACTATAAAATCCCTTACGGATCAGGAGTTCGGTGTGGCCTCAAACCCTGAATTTCTCAAGGAAGGAGCGGCGATTGAGGACTTCCTTAAGCCCGACAGGGTGGTAATAGGAGTTGAGGATGAATCAGTAGGCTCGGTTCTAAGGGAGCTTTACTCTCCCTTTATGAGGTCTGCCGACAGGACGATAGTGGTTTCCATCCGATCTTCCGAAATGTCAAAGTACGCTTCAAACGCGATGCTTGCCACAAGGATATCGTTTATGAACGATATAGCTAACCTGTGCGAACTTCTGGGTGCGAACGTGTCCGAGGTGCGCTCGGTGGTGGGTTCTGATGCGAGGATAGGCAGATATTATCTCTATCCGGGAATCGGGTACGGGGGGTCGTGTTTCCCAAAGGACGTAAAAGCTCTTGAGAAAATGGCGCACGGTGTAGGCTATGAATCTAGGGTTGTAGCCGCGGTTGACCGCGTGAATGCCGCCCAGAGGGGGAGATTCTTCGATAAAATAGCCGGTTTTTTTTCTGATCTTGGAGGAAAAAGAGTTGCCGTGTGGGGAATTTCGTTTAAGCCCAACACGGATGATATAAGAGAGGCCCCATCACTTTACGTGATAGAAAGGCTTCTTGATGCGGGATGTTCTGTTGCCGTCCACGACCCCGCCGCCATGGAAAACGCGAGAACCGTATTAGGAGACAGCGTGGATTATTTCGAATCCTACTATGATGCCTGCAGGGGGGCGGACGCCCTTGTGATTCACACCGAGTGGAGTCAGTACAGACAGCCGAATTTCGAGATGATAAAGGAGCTGATGAAGACCCCTGTGATATTTGATGGAAGAAATATCTATGATCACATGAAACTTGAGGCCATGGATATCAAGTATTTCGGAATCGGCAGGTAATGAGAATAGACTGGGAGCGGTCTTTACCATCATGAATATAATCGTTTCGGGTTGCGCAGGATTTATAGGCGCCAAAGTGTGCGAGCTTCTTCTTGAGCGTGGAGATCTGGTTTTCGGGCTCGACAACATGTCCGATGCTTATGACGTGAGACTCAAGCATCACAGGCTTGAAACTCTCAGAAAGTTTGAAAGATTCAGTTTTTTCGAATGCGACATATCGGACAATCCCAAACTTCTTTCTGTGTGCGAGGAAATAAAGACTTTTTGCGGGGGCGGCCGAATTGGCTGCGTTATTAACCTCGCGGCCCGTGCCGGAGTTCGCCAGAGCATTGAGAATCCCTGGATATATTACTCTACCAACGTGACTGGAACCCTTAATCTCCTTGAGTTCTGCCGCTCAGAAGGAATAGGCAAGTTCGTGCTCGCTTCGACTTCAAGCGTTTACGGGGAAAACGAAATCCCCTTCAAGGAGGATATGAAGACCGATTATCAGCTTTCTCAATACGCATCCTCGAAGAAATCGGCCGAAGGCCTTTGCTCGGTTTACAACTCTCTTTACGGAATAGATATCTCGGTGCTTCGCTACTTTACGGTTTACGGTCCCGCAGGAAGACCAGACATGAGCGTTTTTCGGTTCATAAAGTGGATAAATGAGGGAGAGGAAATAGTAATACTCGGCGACGGAGAACAGAAAAGGGACTTTACCTACGTTGACGATATTGCGGCGGGTACTGTCTTGGCGATAAAGAATTTGGGCTTTGAGATAATAAACCTCGGAAGCGCGGAATCTATCTCCCTAAACGAAATCATAGACGTAATAGAACGCAGGACCGGCAAAAAAGCTAAAATTACTTGCAGCGCCCCGCATCCTTCCGATATCAGGGTTACCTTGGCAAGTATAGACAAGGCGAAAAAGATTTTAGGCTGGGAGCCTTGCTTTGATATTGAGGCCGGTATTGAAAACTCGCTTAGGTGGTATAATGCCAACGAGGCTCTTGTACGGAGTATAGAAGTTTGATACGCTGCAGTGGCCTTGGGGAATGGTTTACATCGGTATTGACAGATTCCATAGACTTTTTATAAGATTTAGACAGATTTTGTGGAACAACTATTTTCATGGCTAAATCTCTTGTCATAGTCGAATCTCCTTCAAAGGCGAGAACAATAAAGAAGTATCTCGGCCGGGATTTCCGCGTGGAAGCCTCTTCGGGACATCTCGTAGATCTTCCGAGCAGCAGTCTCGGGGTGGATATCCAAAACGATTTCAAGCCCAAATATACGGTCATAAAGGGCAAAACCAAGTATCTTGAGAATCTGAAAAAAGCGTCGCGGGACGCGGAAAAAGTGTATCTTGCCTCCGACCCGGACAGAGAAGGGGAAGCGATTGCGTGGCACATCGCAAACCGCCTTAATCTCTGGGACAAGGTCCACAGGGTTCTTATACACGAAATAACGGAAGTGGGCGTAAGGGAATCAATGAGTAGACCCCTTGCTATTAACACAGACCGCTTTGAATCTCAGCAGGCGAGAAGAATTCTTGACAGAATCGTCGGCTACAAGGTGAGTCCTGTTCTTTGGAAGAAGGTTAAAAAGGGACTGAGCGCCGGAAGGGTGCAGAGCGTTGCTCTCAGATTCGTCGTTGACAGGGAAAGGGAGATTCAGAATTTCAAGCCACGGGAATACTGGACCCTTGACGCGCTTGTTAAGAGGATTGTGGATCCCGATGCGGATGCCTTTACGGCTTCGCTCCATATGTTCCGGGGGAAAAAAGCCAAGATTGAAAATGCTCAGCAGTCAGAAGAAATAGTTTCTGCGCTTTCAGGAAAGGATTTTGCCGTAGGGAAGATCGAAAGGAAAGAACGTAAAAGAAACCCTCTTCCCCCTTTCATAACAAGCACCCTTCAGCAGGATTCCTCGAAAAAATACCGCTTCTCTGTGAAAAAAACTATGCTGGTTGCCCAAGGGCTCTACGAGGGGGTTGAACTTGGAAGTAAGGGGCCCGTAGGACTTATAACTTACATGAGGACCGATTCGGTGAGGGCTTCTGATAACGCCATAGCAGAAGCAAGGGGATTCATATCCGAGAATTACGGAGGGGGTTACGTGCCGAGGCGTCCGAACACTTTTAAGATAAAAAAATCTGCACAGGACGCCCATGAATGCATAAGGCCCACTTTTCCCTCAAGGCGTCCGGAAGACCTAAAGAAGTTTCTCACAGAAGACCAGTACAAGCTTTATTCCCTTATATGGAAAAGGTTCATTGCTTCGCAGATGTCTCCGGCTGTGTACGACCAGACTCGTGTTGACATCACAGCGGGTGAAGCCGTTTTTAGGGCCACTGGCAACGTGATGAAGTTTCCGGGTTTTACAGCCGCCTACGAGGAGGCAACTGAAAAAGAAGAAACCAGCGATACTGATAAGAACTCGAAAAGAGACCAGAACAAACGGCTTCCCGAGCTTTCTGAAAAAGATATTCTTTCTCTTTTGAAGCTTGACCCCAAGCAGCATTTCACTCAGCCGCCGCCCAGGTATTCGGAGAGTTCGCTCGTGAAGGAGCTTGAGGAAAAAGGTATCGGACGACCCTCGACCTACGCTTCCATCCTTTCGACAATACAGGACAGGGGATACGCCGAACGGCAGAAGGCAAGGTTCGTTCCGACTCCCTTGGGCTTCTCCGTGAACGATTTTCTGGTGGAGGGTTTCCCGGGAATAATGAACGAGGAGTTTACGGCCCGGATGGAAAGCGATCTTGACAGGGTGGAAGAAGGCGAAGTTCACTGGGTTGAGCTGCTGCGGGGTTTTTACGACGGGTTTTCAAAGAGCGTGACTAGGGCCGAGGAGGAAATCGAGGGGCGCAAGTTGGAGATTCCGACCGATATAGAATGCGACAAGTGCGGATCTTCGATGGTTATAAGGGAAGGGCGGTACGGGCAGTTCCTTTCCTGCTCTAGATATCCTGAATGTAAGAACGCGAAGGACTTTATAAGGGCGGAGGATGGAGAGATTATTGTGGGCAAGAAAACCGACCCCGAGATCTGCGATGATATAGAATGCGACAAATGCGGGGCTCCCATGGCGATAAAAGAAGGGCGCTATGGGCAGTTTCTTTCCTGTTCAAGGTATCCCGATTGTAAAAATCCCAAGGAATTCACGAGGCAGGACGGCAGGATCGTCATAAAGCAGAAGGAACCTCCCGAGGTCCGTGAAGATATAAAATGCGAGAAATGCGGTAAACCCATGGTTGTTCGCCGCAGCAGCCGCGGGCGCTTTCTCGGCTGCAGTGGTTATCCGAAATGCAAAAGCACCCTCAACCTCGATAAAGACGGCAACATAGTTAGAAAAGCCACTAAAGCGGAAAAAGTCTGATTCATTATGCGGGGCGAGCTGGAAAAAATCCTGCATTCTCTGGAAACTCCACTTCTTTTTGCCTCAAGGAATAATTTTTCAAACCTTGACAAGATTCCCGAACTTGGAGAGGACATAAGGAGAATCTCAACTAGGTTTCTCACGGGAAAGTTTCCAGAGAAAATAAAAACTCCTGTTTCCGCACTCAGAAATTCTTTCTCCGATTTCAAAGAGCTTACGCGCTCGGAGAAAACAGAAAGGATATCTTCGGCTCTTGCCGTTATTCATGGAATAAGAGGTGCCGCGGCCCGACTGCCCGAATCGGATGCTCCGCCACGCTCCCGCGCTCCGCAATCTCGCCAGAAGAAAAAAAACCTCCCTCAAAGCCGGGATAGAGGCTTTTTCGAAAGCGTGGCCGATGTCCCGGGCATCGGGGCTAAGGCCGCGAGTCTTCTGGCCAAAAGATCCATACGAAGCGTCTACGACCTTCTTTTCTACCGTCCGAGAAAATATGATGACAGAACAAAGATAACCAGCATCTCGGAGATCGTTCCAGAGGGTTTCTACACGGTAAGAGGCAAGGTTGTTTCTATCGGGGACATAAGAAACAGAAACAGAAAATTTTTCCAGGTCTTGCTTTCTGACGGAACGCAGAGACTGAGACTCACCTGGTTTAACTACAATGCCCGCTACCTCAGGGGGATTTTCAAAAAAGAGAGGCATTTCATAATTCACGGCAAGGTATCGCTGGCCCCGGGAGGCAGGATTCTTCAGATGATTCATCCTCTTCCCCAGGATATTGAAACAATAGAAGACGAAGACGATATCGGAAACCCCCTTCAGTTTGGAAGAATAGTTCCCGTTTACCCGCTTACGGAGGGTCTTACGCAGAAAAGGCTGAGGGAAATAGTAAGAAGCATGCTCGACGGTTACGCACGGAGCCTCAAAGAGCTGGTCCCGAAGGAAATCCAGGAAAAGCACTATCTTATGGATATGCCCGAAGCCTTGGAGCAAGTACATTTTCCAAGTGCTGGTTTTCCACCCGTTGATTTTGACGACCCCGTGTCGGTCATGGGTTCGCGGGCTCACAGGACAATAATATTCTTCGAGTTTTTTGTTCTTCAGCTCGGACTTCTGATGAAGAAACGGAAGGTTGAGCAAAGCAGGGGCTTGTCGTTTGACTCAAGCGGCGTTCTCACGGAAAAACTTCTCCGCTCGCTTCCTTTCAGTCTCACTTCGGCTCAGGAAAAGGCGGTCTCGGCAATTGCTTCCGATATGGTTTCCCCATGCCCGATGAACAGGCTTCTGCAGGGGGACGTGGGGAGCGGAAAAACGCTGGTTGCCCTTGTCTCGATGCTCCGTGTGGTTGAGTCCGGCTACCAGGCCGCTCTCATGGTCCCCACGGAAATACTGGCCGAGCAGCATTTTCGCAACATCAGGCGAATGACCGAAGACATGGGAGTGGAGATTAATCTTCTCAAAAGCGGGCTCACGCGGAAAGAAAAGATCCGGGTTTATGAAGATATAAAAACCGGGCGTGCCGATATAGTCGTGGGAACCCACGCCCTGATTTCAGAAGGGGTGGAATTCAAGGCCCTGGGGTTTGTCGTAATAGACGAGCAGCACAGGTTCGGGGTTCTCCAGAGGGCCAAGCTTGTGCACAAGGGAACGGCTCCCGATGTGCTTGTGATGACGGCTACCCCGATTCCGAGAACCCTGGCCATTACCGTGTATGGGGATCTTGAACTCTCCGTGATCGATGAGCTTCCTCCCTCGAGAAAGAGGATAAATACCTTTGTTCTCAGCGATACGCGGAAAAACCGGACATGGTTTTACGATGAGATAAGAAAGAAGCTTGGCGAGGGGCGCCAGGCGTATTTTGTCTATCCGTTCATAGAAGAGTCCGAGAATGAGGATTTCAGGCATATAAGACATGTGACCAAAATGACGGAAGAGCTTCGCGGAGAGTTCCCCGAATTTCATGTTTCACTTCTTCACGGCAGGATGAAAAGCAAGGAAAGAGACGGGGTGATGGAGGATTTTCTGGCGAGGCGGTGCGATATCCTGGTTTCCACCACCGTGATAGAGGTCGGGGTCGATGTTCCCAACGCTACTGTAATCGTCATAGAGAACGCGGAGCGCTTCGGACTCTCGCAGCTTCACCAGATGAGGGGAAGAGTGGGAAGGGGAGAACATGAATCGACCTGCTACGTCCTATATTCGTTCGCGTCGGGGGAGGATTCCGGGGAGAGGCTGAGGATAATGGGGGAGACTTCAAATGGATTCAGAATTTCCGAGGCTGACCTAGCTAACAGGGGCCCCGGGGAATTCATGGGCACTAAGCAGTCAGGTGTTCCGGGCTTCAGCTTCGGGAATCTGATCAGGGATTCCGCTCTTTTGAACGAAGCCAGAGAGTCAGCCCGGGAATTAATAGGCGCAGGGGAAGATCTTGGGAAACACGAAAGCCTCTTCAGACACGTAAGGACTAAGTGGGGTGAAATGCTTGAGCTTGATACGAACTCATAGAATATCAATGCAAGAGTTTTTGATCGTTTTCCATTATGCGGCGCGGTGATCTCTGGAGGGTTCCACAAGTCTATAATACGGTATCTAAAGATGGTAGGTGGGCAATCTGCTCGCCCTTTTCGCGTTCGGCGAGCCTTAATTCGTAGAGCTTCTGGAGATTAAGCCAGAATTCTCCAGATGTTCCAAAATAATGGCCTAACCGTAATGCGGTGTCACCAGTAATTGCGCGACGGCCGTTTAGAATTTCCGTGATATGCGTCGCCGGGACGTCAATTTGGCGGGCTAACTCGGCCGCACTCATATCAAGGGCCTCCAGATCTTCACGCAGGGTTTCACCTGGATGGATAGGGCTACGAGTCATGGTTTATCTCCTCAATGATAATCAACAATCTCAACATTAACCGGGCCGGGCCAAGTCACGGATGCTAAGCGCTGCGTCGAGTTGGTCCAGTTTTCGCGAGGCAGCTTGCTCAAATCCAGAGAAAGCTGCAACCCTGCGCCCACGGTAGAAAGCTTCCGTCCTTTTGTCTTTGAAGCCAGCGATCATTGTGCCTTAGATGCGGCCTATTACGATGTTAAGTTAAACATGTGTTAGTCGGTCACTTCCTTGCCCAACTCTGCTAACACAAGTCGGATTATACGTTTTCTGGGTCTTAACTTCAATTGATCGGAGGGGGGGGGTCAAAACCTGTCAAACGGGGATATTTTCCACCTCAGGTGCCAAGGCCGAATCCAAATGACCCCTCGTCTCATCCTTCAATGAGAAGGGTCTCTGGATCTTCAATAAGTTCCTTTACCTTTACGAGGAACTGCACGGCTTCCTTTCCGTCAACTATCCTGTGGTCGTAGCTGAGTGCCGTGTACATCATCGGTTTTATCACTATGTCCCCGTTAACCGCCACGGGCCTTTCCTCTATCTTGTGAAGTCCAAGTATCGCGACTTGGGGCGGATTCAGTATAGGGGTGCTCATCAGCGAACCGTACACCCCTCCGTTTGTTATGGTGAAAGTCCCGCCGAAGATTTCATCGAGCGAAAGCGTGTTTGTGTTTGCCTTTTCGGCTAGTTCCCTGACTTCTTTTTCTATCTGTGCGAAGGTTTTTCTGTCAGCCTCCCTTATGACGGGAACAACAAGTCCTCCCTCGGCCCCTACGGCTATTCCGATATCGTAGTAATTTTTATAGACTATTTCATCTTCCTGGATCTCGGCATTTATCTCAGGAAACAACCTGAGCGCTCCAATGGAGGCTTTTATGAAAAAGGAGGAAAAACCGAGACTCACTCCGTATTTTTCCCGGAAAGCGTCTTTTTTTCTCGATCGAAGCTCCATTACGTTAGACATGTCGATTTCATTAAAAGTGGAAAGTATGGCGGCTGTCTGCTGAGCTTCCACGAGACGTCTTGCTATGGTCCTGCGACGTCTCGACATTTTCATTCTCTTCTCCTTGTTTGCGGTAAGCTGTGAGAGGGACGGGAAAATATCCGGCGATACCGGGGTTTCGGAAACTTCCTCCTCCGGGGGGGCTTCTTGCGGGATTTCCCCTCCGGTTCTCTGTGACTCAAGGTGCCTTTCCACATCTTCTTTCGTGATTCTGTTTCCCTCGGGTACGATCTGGGAGAGGTCGACTTCGTTCTGCTCGGCGATATTTCTCGCGACGGGAGTCACTCTGGTCTCGGGTTCTTCTTCAGGCTGCTTTTCTTGGGGAGTTCCTTCGGTTTGGGGTTGGGGTGAGGCTTCAGTTTTCTTAGGAGATTCTTCTGCACCGCTTCTTGTATCCTTTTTGCTTTCGGATACTTCAATGGTTCCTAGGATGTCTCCTACTTCGACATCCTCGTCTGCTTTTTTCGCTATTGACGCCAAGATTCCCGTTGCTTCGGCGGCGACTTCGAAGTTAGCTTTCTCGGTCTCAAGCTCAACAACGGTTTCCCCGAGTCTTACCGTGTCTCCCTGTTGCTTGGTCCACTTGATTATTGTTGCTTCTATTACGGAATCCCCCAAGTGGGGAACGACGATGTTCTTGGCCATTTTCTCCCTCGCTTGCGCCTTTGTCTCAGATATCTCTGTGCCAGGTTATCCCGCTTTCCTCATTTCCTTCCACTACTTTGTCTATGCTGAACGCCTGCTTTATAAGCAACCCCTGATTGTATTTGTGCATGGAGGAAAGTCCTTCGGAGGGGCTTGAGTAGCGCTTTCTTCCTATATAGCTGAGTGGAAACCGTTTCTTGATGATTTTTCTTTTGAAAAAAGGCAGCATGTATTTCCAGGCTCCCGCGTTCTGGGGTTCTTCCTGTACCCAGACCACCTCTTCAAGTTTACCATACCTCTCCAAAACGGCGCTTGCCTCTTCCTTGGGTCTCGGGTAAAGCTGCTCGATTCTGGCTATGGCAACATCAGGCGATTTGGCTCTGAGTTCACTTGAGATGAGGTCAACGTATACCTTGCCGCTGCAGAATATCAGCCTTCTTACTTTTTTTGTCTGTCTGGTGGTCATCGGATCGTCGATTACGGGAAGCCATTTTCCCTCGGATAGATCCTTAAGGGACGAGTTTATCATCGGGCTTCGTAGAAGTCCCTTGGGCGTCATGACGATCAGGGGAAGGGGATCTTTTTCAAGCAGCAGGGCTTGGCGGCGAAGTACGTGGAAAAACTGCGCTGAAGTGGTGCAGTTCACTATCCTTATATTGTATTCGGCGGCCGACATGAGGAATCTTTCAAGCCTCCCGCTCGAGTGGTCAGGGCCCTGTCCTTCATAAGCGTGAGGGAGCAGGAGAACCAGGGAAGGGGTCTGTCCCCATTTCGCCCTTGCCGATACAAGATACTCGTCCACTATGGTCTGAGCCCCGTTTATGAAGTCCCCGTACTGGGCTTCCCATATTACAAGGCAGTTTGTTCTCTCGATACAGTATCCGTACTCAAAACCCAGGCAGGCGTTTTCGCTGAGCGGGCTGTTTTTTATCTCGAATGCAGCTTTTGCCTGCGGGATCCTCTCCAGAGGAGTATGAATTGCGCCGTTCTCAGAGTCGTGGAGCACTGCGTGACGATGGCTGAAAGTACCCCTCTCGCAATCCTGTCCGGTTATCCTGATGGGAATGCCTTGTGCGATTATGGAAGCGTAGGCTAGTTCTTCCGCCATGGCCCAGTCAATTGTCTTTTCTTTCGGGTCGTCGAGAGTGTTTTTTCTTCTGTCGCGTATTCTGGCGATTTTCGAATTTACCGTGAATCCTTCGGGAACCGAGAGAAGGGAGTCGTTTAGTCCGCGCAGGGTTTCGTCGGGAACCTTGGTAACCGTTCTTTTCGCTATCTCGTGTTCTGGGGAGGGCGCCGTTGATTCCTCGGGGGAGTCGTCAGGGGAAATCGATTCGAATTCCTCGGCAATCTTCTTGATATATTCTTCCTGTAGCTGTTCTACCTGTTTTTCCGAGACGGTGCCTTTTTCTATCAGTTTCTTTGCCCAGATGTCCATCACCCGGGGATGACTGTCTATCTTTTTGTATATCGTGGGCTGGGTGAATCCCGGTTCGTCCGCCTCGTTGTGTCCGTACCTTCTGTAGCCGACAAGGTCTATGAGGAAATGTTTTTCGAATCTCGATGTGTAGCCGAAGGCCAGGCGTATTGACTCTATGCAAGCAACCGGGTCGTCCGCGTTTACGTGGACAATCGGTATTTCGAATCCCTTTGCGAGATCGCTTGCATAAAGCGTGCTTCTGCTGTCGGAGGGAAGCGTGGTGTAGCCCAGCTGGTTGTTGGTGATTATGTGTATGGTTCCGCCGGCACGATAGCCCGGAAGAGCGGAGAGATTAAGCGTTTCGGCGTTTATCCCCTGTCCCATGAATGCCGAATCCCCGTGAATCTGCACCGGGATTACAGTTGACGGATCAAATCTGGGGTTGCCAGGTGCATCGTCGCTTGTCCCGCATGCCCTCGACATTCCCTGCACTACGGGATTTACCGATTCCAAGTGGCTGGGGTTGGGAACCATGGTGATCCTCATGTTGCGGTCAAGCGTGTCCCCGGTCGGGATATCGCGTTTTACGGCCTCGTGGTACTTTACGTCCCCGGTCCACCCCATGTCGTCTGCGAAGTCCCTTACCAGAACAGGATCCTTGAACTTAAGCAGCGTGTACTTGTAGTTTTTCTCCATCACGTGGTGCATCACGTTCAGCCTTCCGCGATGGGCCATTCCGAGAATTATCTGGTGTATGTCGGCTTTGATGGCGAGGAGTATCAGTTCATTCAGCATTGGCACCAGCATGTCGACGCCTTCTATTGAGAACCTGAATTTCCCGGGGAAGATCCTGTGGAGGAAGTTTTCGAATACCTCCACTCTGGTGAGGGTATCGAGAAGTTCCACTTCGTTAACGGGATTTAGGGGAGGGCGGTAAACACCCGACTCTATGGCACCTCTCATCCACCTTCTCTCCTCAGCTTCGTAGATGTGGTCATAGTTATAACCCGTGGTGGAAGAGTAGATTTTTCTCAGCTTCTTTATTCCGTCAAGCGCATCAAGCGAGTTCTGGGAAAGAGGCCATCCCACAAGAGTCGAGGGAAAGTCCCTAAGCTCCTCCTCATCAAGCCCGAATGTTTCGGCGTGCAGAGTTAGGTCTCCGTGAACGGGACCCCCGAGGGGGTCTATTCTGCTTGCTAGGTGGCCGTGCCGTCTTATCGCCTGGGCCATGTTCGCAATCGCGACGGCCTTGTTGACGTCCCTTACCGATGACTGCTTGAACCCGTTTTTCTCGATCTCGGGTTCGATCTCGACCCTGAGAGACGAGTACTTGCTGTCGGGCTTCCATCCCCTGAAGATGGTTTTCGTGGCGGGGTCGACTGAAGAAGAGTCCTTTACGTAACGCTCGTAAAGATCCATTACGTAACCCGAGTTGAGCCCGTGAAAGTTTTTCCAGATGTCCATGCACCTTCCTCGGAATTACGCGACAGAGGATTTCAACCGACTGAAAACCCGTTTACAGCGCAATTCCGCCTGCCCTGAACCTTTAAGTGGGTAGAATGATAGCACAAAAAAACATAAAGCAAACAGCGATTTTTCCGGTTTCGTAAAAACGACCTGATCTTTGAGCGGACCTGCCTGCTCCTCTGCTCTTGCTGTCCGTTCCGGGACAGGCTCCTGTCCCGGTGATTTCTGATTTTTTGAGAGTGGCACCTGTTGCGAACCCGGGGCACTTCGGGGACCAGGCGACGGGCTTCGAGGAACGTACTTCAGGTGGTGTCAAGAGCGCGTCAGTTCGCGCCGTGCTTGCCGTGGTAGAACCGGAGCTTCCAGTCGGTCAGCGTGCCCGTGTCGGCAGCAACGATGTCCGCCACGTGCAGCGTCCATGTGCCGTTTGGATTCTCGCCGTAGAAGGCGTTGCTGAGCAGGTGCCAGTCGGAGATTCCGGGAGATCCCTCGAGCAGGCTGTTTAAGGGTGTATTGAGTACGCTTTGCGTGCCCGCAGGCGATCTCAGGGTGATGCCGAGATCGAAAGCGTCGCCGCCTTCGACGGCGATCTCGAGCACCACAGCCTCAATATCCGCGTCTTCGGGAAGGCCTGAGACTTCCATAGCGGCGCTGATCCCGGCCCCGTCCGCATCGGGGATACGCGTCGAAAGCCTCCCCGCCTCAAACCATTCCGATTCAACCAGAGTGCCGAGGCTGTCGGGAGTGTGGCTTTCCGCCATCGCGACCGCGGCGTCGACGTCGGCCGCGCCGAAACCGTACCAGTTGTGGAAGTCAAACCCGGCGGCATTTGTCTGCCAGGCGTGCTGGAGGATGTAGGGAGTGCCTTTGAACGCGGCCCGGACTTCGGCGATATCCGGGTCGATTTTGCGCGCCGTGCTTGCCAGTATGTGCTTTATGTCCCGCCAGGTCAATTCCGGACTGATTCCGAGGAGGATGGCTACGGCGCCTGAGACCGCGGGAGCCGCTGAAGATGTACCGCCGAAGGAGTTGATGTAGTCGCCGTCGCGATTCAACGGGTTGTCGCTGGTCAGGCGATTTTCAGGCAGGATGCTGTAGCCCGCGAACGGACCTGCCTGGTCCGTGGTGATCATTGCCGGGGCCGTGATGCCGTTCTGGCCTGAAGGACCTGCTATCCAGAGGTTGGCGCCGGCGCTGGAATAGGTTGACTTCTCATCGTCGGCGTTGAATCCTCCCACGACGACCATCCACGGCGTATTCTGGTCGGGGTCGCTGTTGGCGCCCGTACAGCCTATCTCTTTCTGGAGCGGATGAATCCGCTGCTCGCAAAGCTCAAACGCGTTGCCGGCCGCCTTGACGTACACCGCGCCGCGGCCCGAACGAAGCTTCTCAACCCCCATCCTGAACGCGCGTGTAAATTCTTCGTCCGCGTTCGCGATGCCCTCATCCAGACCGAAACTCATGTTGAAGACATCCACGCTTGCCGAGTCAGGTTCGCTTGCGCTTGTGCCAAGGCTTTTAAGGAGCGCGATTTCCGCGGCCATGTCGGAATCGCCGGACTCGTCGGGCGCAGCTTCAAGCGGGTTGAACCCGACAAGGGTAACCGCAGGCGCCACTCCCCGCCCGCCGAAACCGTTGTCGGCCGCCGCTGCGGCAACCCCGGCCACGCTGGTGCCGTGATCCCCGGTTGAGGCAAAGTTGTATGGGTCGTCAGAAGATGCGCCGGGCCGGGTGCCTGCGCCGAAGTTAAACGACCCGCCCTCAGCCGTGTTGGCCGCCAGGTCCGGATGACATATCTCAAGCCCGGAATCCACCACCGCGAGCTTCACTCCGGCGCCTTTGTGGCCCGCGTCGATCGCTTTTTTCATATTCAGGTCGGCGCCGGGAGTTCCTCCCTGCTCCGCAAAAGCTTTCTGACCTGTGTTTTCAAGGTGCCACTGCTGCTCAAACAGCGGGTCTCCGCCTCCAGGCGCGGGCGTTCGTTCCGGCGCCCTGCATCGCACGAGTACCGCGCCTTCCGAATCGGTGGCGAAACTGTTTGTAACCACGTTCGGGTATTCCCTGCCCCACTCAAACGATGTCGGCGTCGTGCCCAGCCGTATGCGCAGAAAGTAGTGGCCGTCGGGCGCCAGTGCATCTAACGGCAGTCTGAACAGGCGCAGGTTATGGAAAAACAAAGAGTCCAGTGGGTCGGGGGTGGCTTCGCAGGGGTTCATGGGTGGTCCGAACCTGTCGGCCGAAGGATTCTCCGAAGGGCCGTAGCACTCGCGGATGGCGGTTACTCCCGAGGTGAAAGTCGGATCCGTGGACCACTCCGTTACCATGGGCGCGGCAGGGGTATTGGGGGGAACTCCCGCGACCACAAGGGCGACCATGGCGTCCTCCTCGACATCAAAGCCCAGTGGCTCAAGTACCAGAGGGGATTCCCCCTCGCTGTCTGCGTTGTCGGGCGGGGACTTGTCCACGCTTGCTGCGGGGCCGTCGATCACGTTCAGGGTGATCGAGGACTGGTCGCCAGCCCGCGCGTTACCCGTGATTGCGCCAAGATCGACCTCGATCGTTTCGTCGCCTTCCTCGTCGAAGTCGCGGTAAACGTCGATTTCCGCGCTTGCCGAAGTGGCGCCCGCGGGAAACTGAATCTTGTCGTCGCTGATAGCGTAGTCGCGGTCCCGTGTGGCGGACCCGCCAAGATTCAGGGCCACCGAGACGGGACCGGTGGCGGGCGCGTCGAGAACGAGGGTCAACCGTACCTTAGGATTGTCAGACTCCTCAACGCCGGAGCTGCCTGAAAGCGCCAAGGCGACGCTCGCCTGCCGTGACGGGTCAGGCGGCGGTTGTGACGAATCATTTGAGCTGCCGCAGCCTGCAAGACCCAGCAGTCCGATCATAAAAAGTGCAAGTTTACGCATGCGGTTTCTCCATTGCGACCGGAATCAACGCCACTTGACGCGGGACCTGCGAAGCCGCATGAAAGCGTCGAGCTGGCCGGGCAGCTCGCGGGTGCGTGTGACCGCGTCGGCGGGGTGCAGGTTCGACGGCAGATAAAGTACGGCAAAGCCCAGTGAATCAAACGCTTCCATGCCGGTAGCGCCGACAGTTTTGACCACGGCGTCCAGCTGCTCGCCCGCGGCCAGTTCGACTCGAATACTCGGCAGCAACGATTCGAAACGGCGCCGGACCGGATCAAAGGCGACCCAGGCGCCCGGGCCCTGAAGAGGTGTCGTCGCGCGGTACTCAGCACCCTCGACATAAACCACGTGCGTCCGATGCGAGGACGACTCGAAGGATTGCGCAACGATGTCGCCTGATGCCGACCGCGTCCGCAATCCGGCTTCCCCGGCGCTTGTGGGCAGGATCAGCATCTTGCGGCCCTCAACCGTTTCAAAACGGGTATCGCCGGCGTCCTGAGCCGCTGCGAGCGCGGCGGTCGCGAGAATTATCAATGCGCATAGGTAACGTCCAAAGCGCATGAAATAGTGAAGGTAAGTGGCTGCCATTTAGTCTGCTTCCGACACATTAATTTTACAGAAAAGCGTGTGTTTCATCCATTTGGGACTTCTTACATTTCAACCGAGAATTTTCACGTCATTTTTTCTGAAGAGAGAATCCCCGCTTTTTTTGCCGCTTCGAGCCTAATCGGACAAAACGGGGTTTCAGAGTGCTTCGCGGAGACCGGAAGAGATTCAGTCTTCCGGTTTTTTCGCAATCGCGCTTATTCCGACTTCAAGGAGCTGCTGCGGGGAGACATCCGAAGGGGCTTCGGTCAGGGGGCAGGACCCCTTCTGCGTTTTTGGAAAAGCTATTACGTCTCTTATAGACTCTCCGCCGGAGAGGAGCATCAGAAACCTGTCAAGGCCGAGAGCTATCCCTCCGTGCGGAGGGGTTCCGAATTCAAGGGCCTCGAGGAGAAAACCGAATTTTTCCCTTGCCTCCTCCTCTCCGATCCCTATTGCGTCAAACACTCTTTGCTGTATGTCCTTTCTGTGAATCCTTACGCTTCCCCCGCCTATCTCGACTCCGTTTAAGACTATGTCGTAAGACTTTGAAGCCACTTCGCCCGGGGAACTCTCAATTTTCTCCACACCCTCATCCTTTGGAGCGGTAAAAGGATGGTGGACGGCGACGTATCTTTTATCCTTGGGGCTGTACTTAAGAAGCGGAAAATCAATTACCCAGAGAAACTCAAGTTTTTCTTGGTCAGCGAGGGAAAGGGTTTCGCCCAGGCTCAGTCTTACGTTTGACATTACCTGGTTTGCCATATCGACCGAGTCAGCGCCGAAAAACACTATGTCTCCTGTTTCCATTGAAAGGGTCTTGGCCAGAAGCTCGCGTTCCCCTTCGCTTAGAAACTTGACTATGGGAGAGCTCCACCCGTCCTCGCCGACCCTTATCCACGCAAGCCCCTTCGCTCCGAGTGAGACCGCGTATTCCGTAAGATCGTCTATTTCCTTTCTTGTAAGTTTTTCGGCTCCTTCCTTGAGGTTAAGTGCCTTTATCGCTCCGCCTTTCTCAAGAGCTCTGCGAAAAACTTTGAACTGCGAGTCACGGAATATGGATGAAATGTCTTTTAATTCAAGGCCGAACCTCGTATCGGGGCAGTCGGTCCCGTACCTCTCCATGGCTTCTTCGTAAGGCATTCTAGAAAAAGGAATGCTTACGTCAATTCCTTTTGTTTCCCGAAGAACTGTTTTTATCATGCTTTCGACGATTGAGATCACGTCGTCTTCTGAGACAAACGACATCTCCATGTCTATCTGGGTGAATTCGGGCTGGCGGTCCGCTCTTAAGTCCTCATCCCTGAAGCATTTAACTATCTGGTAGTATCTGTCAAAACCCGAGATCATAAGGGTCTGTTTCAATGTCTGGGGCGACTGAGGAAGCGCGTAGAACTGACCTTCGTTAAGCCGGCTCGGAACGAGAAAGTCTCTTGCCCCTTCAGGCGTCGATTTCGTGAAATAGGGGGTTTCGATCTCGAGAAACCCGTTTTCGTTGAGGTAACTTCGCACCGCGGCGGCGACTTTGTGGCGAAAGATTATGTTGTCCCGCATTGGGGGTCTTCTGAGGTCCAGGTAGCGGTACTTAAGCCTGAGAAGCTCATCGGCGTTCACTTCGTTTTCTATGAGAAACGGTATTACCTTTGACGTGTTAAGAATTCTTACCTGCTCGGCTACCACCTCGATCTCGCCGGTTTTGAGGCTCGGGTTCACAGTTTCCTCGGTCCGGGGGGTTACAGTTCCTTTTACTGCGATTACCCATTCATCCCGCAGCTGTTCAGCGGTCTTATGGATCTTCGGGTCGTGCTGCGGGTTAAAAACAATCTGGCAAAGCCCTTCCTTGTCGCGCAGATCAACAAAAATTACCCCGCCATGGTCTCTTCGTGACTGTACCCAGCCCATGAGAGTAACGGAGCGGTCAACGTGTTTTTTCCCAAGCTCTCCGCAGAAATTCGATCTTTTCCACTCTCCCATAAGTTCAAGCATTAAACCGCGGTTCTCCCGGTAAAGAAGGATTGGCTAATCATACTAGATTGATTTACGTTGGCAAGGTCACGGTGATGTCTTAATGAGGAGTATACGGCGTGATTTTTGTCTTGTATTTCTAACTGATAAAGATGTGGGCGCGGAGGTTTTCCACGCGTTTTTTCTACTTGTTTTTTCCCTTTTTTTACATACCATTCTAGTCTGGAAGGTCGGAAATTTTTCTCCGGCAATAAAATCCCGAGGAGTTTTGATAAATGAGGAAAGGTCTTGTCTGTAAAGGGAATCTGTTTTTTGCTATGGCTGTCTGTCTTCTTTTTATTGTAAACGGTTGCGCTGCGACCAGGACCCTTATCGAGAAAAGAGAGCTCAGGGTTGAGACCAAGATGTCGGAGACGATTTTTCTTGAGCCGGTGTCGCCCAAGGAGAGGGTTGTTTACGTCGACATAAAGAATACGACCGACAAGGAACTGTCCGGAATTGAATACGGAATCAAGGGCAGGATAGCTTCTAACGGTTACAGGATCACGGAAGATCCGGCCGAGGCGACTTTCATTCTCCAGGCCAATATTCTTAAGGTCGGTAGATCTGATCTTGAAGAGACAAACGCCATGTTCGGAGAAGGTTACCAAGGCGTGGTTGAGGGGGCGGTTATCGGCGGAGTTATAGGAGGTGCCATAGGCGGGGATATTGACGAGATCAACAAGGGCACCGTTGCGGGTGCTATTGCAGGCGGAGTTGCGGGCTTTCTTTTTGACGCTCTCGTAACGGATGATCTCTTCACGATGGTAACAGATATTCAAATAAGCGGGCGTGTTCAGAAGGGAGAACTTGTTTATCGGACTGAAGATACCGATGCGTCACAGGGTACCGCGACGCGGACCAAGCAGGCTTCTCATGTTGACGACTTGAAATGGAAAATCTACAGGACTAGGATTGTGAGCGTCGCCAACAAGGCTAATCTCGACTTCGAAGAAGCGAAACCGCATCTTCAGGCGGGGCTTGAAAGATCCATAGGTGGGATTTTCTGAGTGTTAAATACAGATTTGGAGGACCAGTGCAAATAGAGTGAACTAAAAGACTTAAGCAGTTTTTGGTTGCTGATATAATTACTTAGAGGAATAATATTGATATAGTTCAGAGGTTTGAAGATGGGAATACGTATTTCAATACCGAAAAAAGAAACCGTCGCTTTTTGCGAGCGCTGGAATATTGCAGAGCTTGCGTTTTTCGGTTCTGTCTTGCGGGATGACTTTAGTTCAGAAAGCGACATAGATGTGCTTGTAAACCCACATCCCGGAATTAGTCACGGTATTTCCAATATATTACGCATGGAGAGGGAATTGGGCGACATTCTAGGGAGGGAGGTCGATTTAGTCTTTCGACCCGATGTTGAGCGCAGCCGAAACTATATCCGGCGTGAAGCCATTCTAAAATCCGCTGAGGTTTTTTATGAAGCGCGATGAAGCCGAGGCAAAGTTTCCTCGGAAAACGCAACTAACTAATGATCTAGAATACGAATTTCAGATCGCTTCAATGAGGCCGAGGCAAAGTTGCCTCGGAAAACGACTTGGTCCTTGCGGTGTTCACTGTCTAATGGGAAGGCTTCAATGAGGCCGAGGCAAAGTTGCCTCGGAAAACTGTCTAACCTGAAGAACACAAATGAAACAATCGTCGAGGCTTCAATGAGGCCGAGGCAAAGTTGCCTCGGAAAACGACCCTCGTGGGTTTCGGCATCGGCTCCGGGATAGGGCTTCAATGAGGCCGAGGCAAAGTTGCCTCGGAAAACCGGGTCGGCCGTGAGCTTTTTCCGGAGCCTGGCGGTGCTTCAATGAGGCCGAGGCAAAGTTGCCTCGGAAAACAAGGGCCCGAATCACCCGGACGCCAGCGTGAGGGACTGCTTCAATGAGGCCGAGGCAAAGTTGCCTCGGAAAACCGTTGAGGCGGCAATTGAGTGCTGAACACCGGGCAACGCTTCAATGAGGCCGAGGCAAAGTTGCCTCGGAAAACGTATATCGCGGCTTTCGACCCCTACGATCCCGACCCAGCTTCAATGAGGCCGAGGCAAAGTTGCCTCGGAAAACCTTAAGGAGGTTTAAATGTTTGTTCCTGATATTCGTCGCTTCAATGAGGCCGAGGCAAAGTTGCCTCGGAAAACTCCTCATTCTCATATACCCAACGGTCAGGCACATAGCTTCAATGAGGCCGAGGCAAAGTTGCCTCGGAAAACCGAACAACACGTTCGATCTCGACGTCCGCATAGACACGCTTCAATGAGGCCGAGGCAAAGTTGCCTCGGAAAACTGCCTGATGCTGCGGACTCTGATGCTTGGCCTATGCC
>VXTZ01000007.1:40344-110879 GCA_009837205.1 Candidatus Dadabacteria bacterium
TCTGTTGCTTCTATTTGTCGGTGGCAATGTTGCACGGGAAAACTATCTTGAGGGTTGTTTTCTATGTACATCTGCTGCTGCTTCAATGAGGCCGAGGCAAAGTTGCCTCGGAAAACAGCCCCCTTCATAACTTGCTACGGAGATTAAATTATTCTTATTTGCTGCGAGTGCTGCTATCCGTTTGATTATAAGAGCTAAAACTTCCCGAAAAAGATTTGCTGTGGTGTTGTATATCTCCCTCGAATATAAGGAAAAACTGAGATGCGAGTGCTCCCCATTATTATTTTTCCATTGAAGTTCTCGTGACAGGTCCGGCACTCTTCCCTTACCATGAATCATATCTATATGATTATAGCCTCTCTTGTCGGCATTTTATAGTTTTTTCCCAAACTTTCGACATTAGGATTGACTTGATCAGCGTCACCTAGATCAAGGATCAGCACATGGTCTTCAGTTGAATGTATTAATTCTTCCAAGCGTGCGCACATTTGCGCATGGCGTTTAGAAGTTAGCCTGCACTGAAATACAGATAGCTGTAACCAATGGCCGTATCCTTTCATCAGCTTGAACACTTTTCTCCAGCGCTTAGGTTCTGAGATGTCGTAAGTGACTATGTAAAGCTTTTCCTTTGCCATTGTTAGCGGGGTAGGTAATTAGGGTAAACGGGAATTTCACCTTGTAAATGCCTAGCCATTAATCGCGCCTGAACATTTATTAGCCGTCGCATGGAAACCTGATAACCGAAAAGCGGATGGGTGGTTTCCTGATCCATACGACGTTCGAAAGCCGAAATAAGCGCCTTGCGTCCGCCAGCTTTCAGCGAGCAGGCCGGTCCGTTGAAAATGAAATCTTTCGGTTTAACTTCTCCGTTGTTTATGGCCTGTATTACGCAGGAATCAGCTACGATGGGGCGAAACGGTTCCATCAAGTCAAGAGCTAATGCCGGGCGACCGTGTCTGGGACGGTGGTAGAAACCCATATAAGGGTCTAATCCGACTGCTGAAGTTATTGTAGTGAAAGTCCTTGTAAGCAATGCGTAGGCTAAAGACAACATGGCGTTTACGGGGTCGGTTGGTGGACGGCGATTGCGTGTGGAGAAGGAAAAGTTTGGCAAATTACTTCTTGGATGTTTAGCCAGCATGTTCTCGAACGAAGCGAAATATATCGCTGCCGCTTCGCCCTCTGCCCCTAATAACTGCTGAACATTATCTATATTATGAGCCTGCTTGGCGATACGTTTCAACCTTTCCAGAGCTTGGTCTTTGCTGGTTGTGTCTTCTCGTTCTGTGCGCCAGTTACGGCGGAGCATGGTACGAGAGTTCTGTATCTTTGCCGTAACCAGATTGCGTGAAAGAGCCAGACATCTGTTTTCATCAAAAGCGCAACGATACTGGGCTTCGCGTACGGCTACGTTTCCGTTTCCGGTTCCAGTTGTGTGACCGAGAAACCAGCCTCCTGTGGAAAGCCAGGACACGGGGATTTCGCTTTTCATAAGTTCGTGCAGTGCGGGAGTTGTAACCGACACAGGCCCCAGCAGAACAACTTGCGAAACATCTATCATCGGCACTTCCATTGAATCTTCCTCGGTTTCCACAATCAGTCGCTCGCCGCTTTTCCGCAGTCTTGCGCCGGGTGTCTGCACATAGAGAGGAAGTGCGGGGTCGTCTGACGGGTTCAGGGGGCGGGGAGTGTATTTCTTCGAGAACAGATTGGTTTCGTCCGGAAGACATATTCCGGCTAGCGAGCAGCGAGGGCACTTGGGGCTGTTTTCCAGGGGTGGTGGTCTGTGACCGGAGGCGGCTGCGTCTCGCAGGGCGGAAATTGCGCTGATGGTCTTGGCTCGGAGTTCATCATCCAGAATGACCGGAACTTTCTCTCGGGAGCCTACATACCATAGAGCGCCCTGAGGGACCTCGTAGCCGTTATCTTCCAGAATCATTGCCTGCGTGCAGACCTGTACTCGCTCGGGTTCGTACGCCCCGGAGGCGACATGAGGGCGCTTCCCCTTTTTGAAGTCCACGGGCATTGCCGTTCCTTCGCTGATTTCCACAACGTCCATTTTTGCTATAACGCCCAGACGTTCCGAGGAAAGAGTGATGGATCGGGTCTTAAGCATTTCATCACCAAGATCCTCTGGGGAGGGCAACTGTTTCCCACTTTTGTCCACTCGGGCATGGGCACGTTTTCCTTGGGCTGTATCTCCGCTGTCGGCCCATTCGCCCTCCACCCACTCCAGATAAGCAAGTCTAGGGCAATACACCCATTCGTTAACCATTCGGGCCGGAACTAATGGTGTATTATCCCTGATCGGTGACGGAGGCAACGGCAGAGGAATTTGGTGCTTGGAAGTCATTTTATTCCTGCGACCATTAAAAAGGTGCTGGTCTAAATCAACTTCCAACATACCAGATATATTGTAGGGGTTCCATTTCTGTTATCTAAAGAGACTGGGACGGTAAGAAATTGCTGTAGTATTGGTTTTGGGCGATACGACGACTTCGACAAGCTTCCTTGATACCTCTCTGGGCAAGAGATGAATAGGGATATTTGTGAAACTGTTGTGAGTTGCTGATAGCAGCTCTGTAGAAATTTTCTTTCACTTAGAAGTTCGGATATTACAGATAGGGGTCGTTCTTGACTCTAGCAATATGAAGGTTATCAGGTGGATTGCAGGACGAACAGTCCAAGACCAAAATGGCATGCATATCCGAGACACAGCGGGCCGTTGATCGGTTCTGGGAAATTCAAACGCAACAATGCTCCTTGGGAATCGGTCTGTTTTTCTTGTCCTTGGGAGCGGAAGCGGTGAAAATATGCTGTGCGACGGTCAGCGCCGCCGATTCTTATGCTGGGAAGGACTTCGATTTGAACATCGTCCACTAGGTGCTCAGGAAGGATTTCCCGGCGTTTCAATAGCCTTTTTACTTCACTTGGATAGCCTTGGGACTTCAGGTGTCCCGTAGCAAGAAACGGGGTTATGCTTACCCAAACCCTTCCCGTACCGAGAATTTTTGAGGAATCGGAGAAGTCCTCGGGATTTCCAAATCCCTCGAGAGCTAAGCGCCATTCAAACCCGTTGATCCAAAGACGCGTCAATCGGTCAAGCTTAACCCTGACGTCGGTACTCAGTCCTTCTGGTGCATAGACCGTGATATGATCAATCCAGCCGTCGCCATCCGTATCCTCGGGGAGCCAGAACGCATGCGAGTGTGAAGAGTTGCGCAGGGGTTTTCCCTTGTGGTCGCGTCCCGAAATTACCGAGGGTGCCTTCGGTTTTCTGCGACCGGTTGCCACCGTTTCCCATCCGAACTTAGCTAGTGTCGCAAGGCGGATGAGTTCGCCGATTTTAACCGTATCCTCAACTCGCGGCAGCGGCCTGCCAGCTAACAGGTAACGCGCAACCGTGCATCTGTCATGGGTTTTGACACCTTGGCGACTGCTGGCGTAATGTTGCCGAGCGACAGTTGGCAACGATGACACCTCGGGAGCGAGATATATGACTTCCCGAGACGCAGGAGGACGGTTCCAGCCGTATTTCAGGTAATTGGCCGTGTCCAGAGCAAGAGCGTCAACAAGAAGTTCCGGCAGTGTAGGTCCGAATTCTTGAGACCGCTTTTTTTCAAGCATTCTGGCTGTCGGAGGGTTTTTTTCAGAAGCTTTGGCTTCCTCAAGCAAACGTTTTTCGAATTCTGCCATTAAGCGTGCGCGTTCTGCGGAATAGTCACTCGCACTGAGGGGAGCAATCACTTTTATAGGGTTTCCTTTAGCTTCTCCTGTTGTTTTTACTGCTGGGTGACACATCAAGTCATTTTCTTCTGGATTCCATTTGTCCGTAGCGGTGCAGTTGGCCCAGCTCTCGGCGCGGCCCAGATACCCAATTCCCTCGGCGAGGTGCGAGGCGAATGCAAAAAGCTTTGAATTTAGTTTCAGGTCGGGCCAGACTGCGACAAGTTTCTCACCTTTTGGTAATTGCAGAAAAGCGTCAAAAACCAGGCTTTTCTTGTTTCCCTGCAAAGGCATGTAATGGCGGGTGTGCGTATGAACGACGGCTTTCGGCAGCCGGTAGGAAGGCAGATTCTCCACAAGGGCAGAGATTAATGCGTTGAGGTCGCTTTCCTGCCACAATGCATGGTTTCCCTTGCGTTTGTAGCTGGCGATCAACGCACGGAGGATTCGCCATGGTTCAGGAGGCCACGGGACTCTAACTTCGTTGACATGATGCCCCCACTGTGTCGCATGATATCTGTTTGCAGGAAACTCGAAAATTAATCCGAACATCTATATATCTACTTCCCGTAGGTAACCGTTAGTGTGGGAGGGGAATTTAGCATTTGCTCTTTTTCTACTGCTTTAATTAGTTTCGGTAATTCTTTGCAAAGCGTATCCAGCGATGGAAGTTCGAATTTTTCCGGTCGAGTCACTTGTATTTCCACAACATCAAGATCGCAGGCCGTCCTGAGCCGAAGTCCTTCACTAAGAAACTTTCTGATCTTAAATAGTGCAAACGCGATGAGCAACGCTTCGGCGTTCTTTCCTAAGCCGAAGGATTTTATTTGCCTTAGATCCAAGTTGAAGTAGGCGACCATTTTACTGCAAGTCCATTCGTCTCGAGCGAAAGGGACATGCCCAAAACCTCTTTTTGCATCTCCGCTTGGATTTACCGAATCATTTTTTACTCCTCCACTGGATGCGACTCTTGCTCCCCGGGCTTCTATAAAAGAAGATAGAATGCGTGGCAACCGCAGCCTGCCTTTCCCAAGCTTGGAGAAAAAGACTCCGTGAAGCAATGAGTTCGTATCGTATTTAAGAAGCATTTGTGCAAGCTTGCGAATATCAACCCTGCCTTCTTCCATGTCGGCAAATTGTTTTTTCAGAATGGCAAAAGTTGGGTCTTCAGTCTCAAGTATATAAGGCGAGTTGATTCGATGGGCCTCCAGGACCGAGTTTGTAAGCGGTTTTCCGTTCTCATCAATAACCTTGATCAGGGGGAGCCCCTCTAGAGGTTCAACCCAGTCATCCGCAACTTCATCCCAGCATACGGATTCAAGGCGATTAGCCATACTTTGAGAACTTTCGACTAAAATCATCTGTTCGGTTCCCTCGGGCTCATCAAAAACCGCATGCCCTAGGTTCGGAAACCCCGTAGGCTGAAAACGAGTCCCCTGCAAAGGTTTCAATACCGCCTCAATTAGCAGTCGAGATGACTCAGAGAGGGTGGATATATCAATTGACATTTTTTACTCCTTTTACGTGTTTTTTGTTTCTTCTTCTATTATATATGCCCGCTCCGCCACGTGTTTCAAATCCCATTTGTGTAATGGAATCAGAAAGGATGCGGCAAGCAGTCGTCCATTAGTTCTGGAGCCGAAGCGACTGATTCTGCGAGAAACTTGTTCTGCAGAGAAATATGAACCGATCCCAGATGCCCGCATTCGGGCAAGAGCAATGCGTACCGCGTTATCCACGTTATTATTCCGCAATTGCGCTAGAAGGCTTGTTGGGATTGGCAGGTTGGTCTCTGGTGCTGGTGGCAAGACGCCAGCTTCTTTAAGAATGTTGTTCGGGGTGAATAGGGGCTTCAAAACTGCATAAGGAAAAGGAGGAAAGAGTCGTTCTGCTTTTTTCGAGTCGGGTTCGAGATAACCGGTGGGACGTGCCCAGACTAGGCCGGAGAGTAGCCGGCCGCAGAGCATATGATCAAAACTGGGAGATAGAAATGCCGAAATGTCAGAACTGTTTACATGTGTGACTGCGCACAGGGGTTTCTCTCTAAACCCTCTGACTGACTGTTCAACCAGACGTCGCTCCAACACCGCAATCAAACCGGATATTAAATTAGCTGAAGTAAAAACGGTCAGTTTTTCGTTAGATTGTGTGTTCCAGGAACGAAATTTTCTTGATACTGAACTTGGATCAACTGGTGCGAAATGAGTAGCCATTGCAATTCTCGGATCAAGCCGGTTTTTCGATTCATATTCCGCCGTGTTTTCAGGTAATTGTTGATCTGAATCTGAAGATGCTTTTTCAATGTCTGAATCTGTTTCCGAACCTGCCTCAACCTGCCAGCCAAGACTTGCCAGAGCTCTAGCGACTCTGTACTCGTAGGTTCCATCATTTGCTTTGAGTACCCATTCGCTGGACAGTAGAGGTGGAGGCGGAGGTTTTTCATCAAACGAACCCCCGCTTCTTGCAAGCCATGAGACAAAATCGCCGAGAATAACCAGAGTGTTTTGTACGGAGCGGGGGTTAACATCGGTTTTTGTCATGTCAAAAAGGGAATCTTCGAGTTGTTTAATGATTTGACGCCCATGTGACGAAGAATTGCTTCTTCGTGCAAATCGGCGAACCTTCTCAAACCAACCTCCGCAATCAAAATCGTTTATCAGTTTGGAGGTATCGGTGACTTCAGAAGAGACTTTCCGTTTGCCTAGGGGAACGGCGAGGTAAGCCTTTCCAGAGCGCATCAGGAATCCGTAGCGCTCAAAACATTCCACCCCCCGACTGGTTCCAAGACTGGCCGCCGCACGTGCGAAATCCAGACCATGGTATGCCGTTTTGCCGTTTAAAACGGCACGCCCTTCTTTCAGTAGCGCTACGAGTTCCCCATAGCTGGCTTGTTGGTTCCATAGAGGTGCCCAGAATTCCGCTCTTGATAGTTCTTCGTCAACGCTTGAAATTCCTCCGTGTCCTGCTCCTACAGTTTTGACCATGAAAGGGAAGCTTGCACCGGAGTCCGTTACGCTTTGGTGACGTCGAGTTGCGGCGCCCGCAAACATGATAGAACCTTCAAGAGCAAATATAAAATCCCACGGATTTACAGAGGCATCGCCTTCATAACCGGAGCTGGTTGCATTTGGTCCTCCCGCGGACCCAGGATGGAATTGACCTATTGGAACGGAGTAAAAACCTTGCGAGGTGTTTCCGAAAAGAGAAGTCTTCAGTAGCCTCTTCGTATTCGGGAAGGGTTTGCCGGTTCTAACGTCAAACAGTCCCTTTCTGGCGGACACGAGGCGTTGCATGAAGTTGTTTGTGAAGTCCAGTCTTCCATCGTTTCCTCCTGTTCCCAGAAGGGGGGGGAAGCTCAGACGGCCTTTGGAGAAAGCCAGCACGGCATCAATCCAATTGAGCGCGGACTCGGGGTATTTGCTGCGGAGTATGCAGACAAGTTTGGCTTTGATTGTATCTGTGGGACGTTCGGTTAATTCCAGCTTTTCAATTTCTTTTTCGGCGATTTGAATTGCTTTTTGAATGGGTGAAAACCGCTCTGCGATGCCATCTTGATCTGATAGCAAGTCAAAAGCGCTTTTGTTGTCCTTTGGATAAAAACCGCTACCGCCATTCCATGGAGCTATAATTGGGCTGGGCATGTAATCTTCAAGAAAAAACCCCAACAGATTCTCATGATTCAGCTTGCTTTGCAAGCAGAAGAGGTTGGCTGCCCACCAGCATCGCACCCTTGAGTCCGCGGCGGATTCCTTAACGTGATTCAACGGATCTGCTACCAAGCGAAATATGCCTAATGCTTTCAAATAGCTTGAAAGAGGAGTTGGAGTACAGCCTCCAAGTTGGATGGTGTTATTAGTTATTTATATTCTCCTTCTCTTTTGCCGATGCTCGCCAGTCTGCGATTCTCAGTATAGCTTCCAACCAAGCAAGGCGAAAAGGTCCGTGTTCAGATAGAAGGCATTGTGCACGTTCCATCCAGCTTGAACCTGTAACTGGATGTTCTCCGAGTTCCATCAACGACAAGGTCAATTGTCCTCCATCCCAGAGGGTTTTCCCGTTAATTTCAATTGAAGGAATATAATCTCCTTCCCAAATGCCTCTGGCAAATCGAGGTGGGTTTGGTGGCTGGGTTTCTTTTGCCCTCTCCGGCTTTGCTGGTTTTTCCGCCGGTAGCGCTCTAAGGTTCATGCGCAGTTTGCCATGATGTGTTGCAATCAAATAGGCGACTAGGTCGACATCTCTTGACCAGTTTTCCCGAGACAAATAAGCCAAGACAGAGGCAAGTTCATGACGGAAGTATGGGCGGCCTTTTCTTCGGTCATAGCGTGGAGCTTTTGCGAGCAGATACTCAGGTCGTGGATTCGATTCCTTGTCGTCGGTTGACATGCGTTCCTGAAATGCTGGGTGTGCTTTGCCGACATCGTGCCAGAGGGCAGCAGTGGAGATAAGTTTTTTTTCGCGAGGTTCTATGTTTAGTGTATCGCACAGACTTTCTGCTTCAGCTGTAACGTGTTTGAGATGGTCATCAAGCTTTACGAAACGCTTTGATTCGCTGTCTGTATCGGCGTCATTCACTTCGGCGATGGCGCTAATCCGCGCTTCTTGTGAAAAAATTGGTTCTACTGCGACCCTGTTTTCTGAATCGAAACCAGTCTCCATGGTATAACCGCCCGTTTCCTTATCCAGAAGCAGAACCAAGCCCGGCCAAGGTGAATCATTGAAAGCAACCCATATTGTCGGACGATTTTTATCATGGCGTGCTTGGGGATCAACACAATAGGCCTTGATCTCTTTAGATTTTAGCCAACTGGCGCAACGGCCAATGGGTATTGCGCAGATCTCTTCGTACGTCGGCATAGTTTGTTCTAGCTGACTATTTGAGAGATCTCTCCAGAAAACCCGCACATCGGTATCTTCTGAGTCGCGGATGTAATGTGAGATATCAACATCAAAACCAGTGAGGTCAGGGTCGGTGTCGTATAAATCCCTGAAGTCTTTGGTTCGGATCACAGATTGGCTGACATAGTCATCCGATTCAGGTGGAGGGAGGTTAGATGGTCTTGCGTCGCTCAGCATTGAGATCCGTTTGCGACAGGTATCAAGTTCTTCGGGAGTATAAGGTGCCGACAGTGCTTTCGCATATTTCTCGTTTTTGGGGCCATCGCCGAGAATGTCAATCCAGCGGATTTTTCCCCCACCGCAATTATTAAGTTCACCGTAGCGATTTACCCTGCCTAGTCGCTGAACTATTGAAGACATTGGCGCAAGTTCGGTCAGCATGACAGTGGCTGAGAAATCCATCCCTGCCTCTATTGCCTGCGTAGCTACTACCATAAGATCTTTTTTTTCGCTTGGTTTGGGGAGTTTTTCTATTTGAGTTTTTCGGTCTGCGGGCCTGAACCTCGAGTGAATGAGAGCTAGACGATCAGGTGCGAATCCTTTTCTCTGGATTGCCTTATACACCGCTTGAGCTCGGGAAACCGTGTTTACAACCAGAAGGGTCACTTGGTTTTTTCTGTGCATGGAAACTGCCTCTGAAGCTAATGCCTCGGCGTAGTCACGTATATGCTCTTTATCGGTACTGCGGAGAATCAAGGCGGATTTTTCTATAGGCTTCAGAGCATCGACCAGCTTTCGGACTTGTGGAGAATTCTCGTCGTTCAGAAATTTACTCGGAACATTCCATGTCTTAGGAGATTCGTGGAAATCCACGGTTTCCAACCATTTTGGGTGAAGTGTTGCCGAGGTCCAGAGGCTCCGTGAGGGGATTTCAGTCGGAAACTTGCGACGAAAGCCTTCCAATTGTGCCGAGGTTGTAAGACCGGATCCCATGAGCTGCACTTCGTCAAATACCCACTGCGTGTCGTTGTGAAGCAGTGCGAAGTCCACAGGCCATCGAAATCGATTCATGGCGTAACCGCGCATCAAGGCGCGACTGAGCAGCATATCTTGGCTTCCTATCAGTATCGCGGTTCTCTCGGGTTCTGTGAACCATGGGGTTTCATCAACCCCACCCATAAGTATATGAACATCTCTGCTTGGATCTGGTAGGCATGATTCCCAATCCAAGTTGGCTTTCTGTAGTCGTTTAAGCCATTTTCTTATATTGAGTGCTGTTTGGTCAACCAAAGTGCGCATTGGCAAGCAGTATGCCAGTCTGCGAGGAGGTTTTTTTTGGTCGGTAGAACAATGTTTCCATGCCCAAGATAGTACTACTGCAGCTGTTTTACCAAGTCCGGTCGGAGCGATTAGAACATCCGGCCAGTCTTTTTCAGCCAATTCTTGCTGATAAGAATAGGGGTGAATATCGTTGCCTAGGGCAACAGAGAATAATGATTGGAAATTATGTGGCATCTGACAATTTGAGTTTATATAACCATTAAGAACAGAAGATTCAAAGCGATTTTTATTGATATGACACTGGGAGCGCAAACCAACCTGTTTTTTGAAAACTCGATTTTCATGTCTATACGAGGCGAGTATCGCTCAAATATACAGTTTTAAAGAGGCCGAGGCATTGCTGCCTCGGGGGAAAAGCTTGCTAGACAACAACTTCATCAATTAACATGGCTTCAAAGAGGCCTAAGTTTTACTGCTTAGGGGCGATTCTAATTTTATATACAGAAAGATATCCATAAGCATAATTCATAATCAGGAAACCACGATGTCAAAAAAATTGCTAATTCTTTGGAACAACTCTTGAATGTCTTTGTCTCAAATACTAACAGGATCATATCGACTATGATCCTCATCAAATGCGTAAAGGCGAGTAGTATCAATTACAACCTCCTTAAGCAAAACCCTCTTCAACAAATAACATGAAACTCAATTTTATTGGCTTTAATGGTAAAAGTCAATAGAGCAATCCGAAATTCCATTTGAGGTCGATAGAGGTCTTGATATGCTGCAACAATCAAATTCGAACCTTTGCGGCAAATAAAATTGAGTTGTGAAAGGGAAACTGTCTGAATTGGTTGAAGATATTCAAGGCACGATTCCGTGCTGCCACGTGATTCACGATAGGAAGGGGATAGCTATTTTCTAGAAAAATCCCCGAGTCTTCAAGTACATGTTCGGGTGCGGTCCAAGGCTGGTGAATATACTTATTCGGCAAGCTTGCGAGTTCAGGAACCCAGCGTCGCACGTAACCGCCGTCGGGGTCGAATTTCTGGCCTTGGAGAATCGGATTGAAAATACGAAAAAACGGAGCTGCGTCAACCCCGCAACCCGCGACCCACTGCCAGCTTACTGAGTTGTTAGCAAGGTCCGCGTCCACCAGGGTATCCCAGAACCAGGCGGCACCGTCCTGCCACGGGATAAGCAGGTGCTTCACGAGAAAAGAAGCGGCGATCATGCGTACCCGGTTGTGCATCCATCCCGTTGCCCACAGTTCCCGCATCCCCGCGTCAACTATTGGGTAGCCAGTGAGACCCTGCTGCCACAGGCGAAGCGCTTCTTCATTCCTTGCCCACGGGAAGCGTTCAAATTCCGGTCGGAAAGGTTTTTCAGGAAATGTCGGCCAGTGGTAAAGCAGGTGGTGTGAGAATTCCCTCCATACGATCTGGCGAAAAAAGGATTTCAGATCATCTTGCGATTCAGGTTTTACGCTTGCAAGCGAGCGATGCCAGCATGTCCTTGGTGATATTTCACCTAAATGAAAATGAGGAGAAAGCTTGGAAGTTCCCGCGATGTCGAGCCGGTCGCGCTTGCTTCCGTATCCCGTTGCTGACTGTTCCAGAAACGAATCCAGGCGCAAGAAGGCTCCCTGCTCCCCCGGCGTCCACATATCAAGCCAGTCGGTACTCCAGTCGGGCCCTTGCGGCAGCAGTTTCCACTCCTTAAGCGAATCACTCCTGATAGGTTGTTTCATGCGTGGAAGCTGTTTTGGCGCAGACAGGGGTACAGGCGGTGGAAGCTTTTTCAAGCAGGTTTTATAAAAAAGTGTGAACACCTTGTAGGGTTCGCCGTTTTTTGTCCTAACAGATTCGGGGGGAAAAAGCAGGTTGCCGTCAAACACCTTTAGCTTAGCTCCGAGGTTGTTCAGAACGGTTCTCACTTCGGACTCAACTTCGATCGCGTGCGGTTCCGTGAGTCGGGTGACATGAACTGTCGTGGCTCCTGTTTCAGTCACAAGATTTTGCAGTATTTCCTTCGGCTGGCCGCGACGCAGAATCAGCCTGTTTCCGCGGGCTTCCAAGGATCTGTTTAGCGCCAAAAGGCTGTTATGTAACCACCACCTGCTTGCGCCGCCGGGTGGCCAGGGATCTGAATCTGCGTCTTCAAGTATATAGACCGGCACTACGGGCCGAGCGGATTTGCCTGCCTCCGCTAGTGCCGGATTATCCAGAAGCCTGAGGTCCTTTCTGAACCAGTGAATGATTGGATTTGCCGTCTCTTTTGCTTGACTCATTTTTACTGGGAAACCGGTTTTTGCCTCGAAGATGACGGTAAATTATACTGGTAGGAACATATTTCTCTGAAAGAAATTCGGCAACTTTTTGTTAGAATCTAACTAGAGATTCATTTCCATGGTCCAAACAGCTTCAAAAGAGGGTTTCAGGTCCGGGTTCATTTCCGTGATAGGACGACCTAATGTCGGAAAATCCACTCTTGTGAATTCCATCGTCGGAGAAAAAGTTTCGGCCGTTTCGGATAAGCCGAGCACTACCAGGAACAGAATTCTGGGAGTAAGGACTTTTGATGATTCGCAGCTGGTTTTTCTCGACACTCCTGGGGTATACAGGGAGAAAAGCAGGCTCGGGAAATCCATGGCCCGTGCGGTAAGCGGTGCTCTTTCCGACGCTGATCTGGTGGCGTTCGTTACGGACGTGGAAAAGCCTTTCAGGGCGGCTGATCAGTCCATACTTAAGATGCTCAGGAAACCTTCCTTGTTTGTCGTAAACAAGATCGACAAGATAAAGAAATCAAAGCTCCTGTCGATGCTTTCAGCTGCCGAGAGATTTTCTGAGAAGTTCCTCGAAATAGTTCCCATCTCGGCTATTACGGGCGACGGGGTGGAGGAGCTCACGCAGCTTCTCAAAAAACACCTGCCCGAAGGGCCGAAATATTTCCCTGATGATATTTTCACGGATCAGCCTGAGATTTTTTACGTAAGCGAACTCATAAGGGAGAAAGTCTTCAATCTCACGCGAAAGGAAATTCCCTATAAAGTTGCGGTGGTGGTCTCGGGATTCAGCGAGGATACGGAACGGAACCTGATCAGGATAAGTGCTGAAATCTATGTTGAGAGAAAAAGCCACAAGGGGATTCTCATAGGAAAGGGCGGGGGGATGCTAAAGCGGATCGGTTCCGAGGCCAGGGTTGATATTGAAAGGATACTGGGAGTTAAGCTGTTTCTTGAGATTTGGGTCAAGGTTAAGGAGAACTGGACCCAGAGCGATTTCCTTATAAAGGAATTCGGTTACGGGGACTGAACCGCAGAAGTCTTTATTCTCCCTTGAAAATGGGCTTTCTCTTTCCGAGAAAAGCCCTTTTTCCTTCCTTGGAGTCGCTGCTTTTCCTCACCTTGGCGAAAAGAGACCTTATGAGCTCTTCGTTTTCTTCCGATACTGGCCTTCCTTCTTCCCAGATATTTATCATCTTTTTCATCGATATCATCGAAAGCGGGGCGTTTTCGCTTATTCCCTCGGCAAGTCCATAGGTGAACTCTTCAAGCCTTTCTCTTTTTACAACATGGTCGACAAGTCCTTTTTCCAGGGCTCTTTCGGCATTAACGGGGTTTCCGGTGAGAAATAGTTCCCTTGTAAACCCGGGACCCACCAAGTTCAGAAATTGCTTTATTCCGCTGTAATGATAAGTCACTCCCAGCTTTACGGGCGGGATTGCGAGTTTCGCGTCGTCGGCGCATACTCTCAGGTCGCAAGTCGCCGCGAGTTCTAGTCCCGCTCCGAAGGCATGACCGTTTATCATTGCTATTACGGGGAGAGGGTAGGACTTGACCGCCCGCATGGCTTCGGTCAGGGGATGGCCGCTTTCTATGGCAACTTCTTCCTCGGATATTGCGGCTATATCATATCCTGAGCAGAAAGCCCTATCACCGCTTCCTCTTATAACAACACATCTGATATCAGTGGTTTTTCCCAGTCTTAGGAATTCCTCGGTTAAAAGTCCTAGAGTTTCTGGCGTAAGGGAGTTTCTTTTCTCAGGGCGATTGAGAGTAAGAGTGCAGATTGAACCCTTGGTCTCTATAAGAATTTCTTTGTTCTCGGCCATGAAGAAATTATATGTTATCGAAGCTTGAGGTCTAAGCGGAAACCGGGAGACGGAACTCAGAACACCCGTTCAGATTCGTTGATTACGCTTTCTTTGACGCGCGGGTGAAGACCTTCCCGAGTCGTCACGTCAACCTCACATCCTAAGTTGTCTTCAAGAAACTGTTTTACCCCGGCTAGGTCAAGCAGACTGAAGCTGATTCCCGGGTCAATGTCTATAAAAAAGTCTATGTCGCTTGACGAGGTGTTTTCACCCCGAACGGCGGAACCGAACAGGAAAATGGATTTTACTCCTTGTCCGCGCAACGGTTTTTCAAGCGACAGAACCCGTTTATGAATTTCTCCTTTTGTCATGGGTTTTGCTGGAAGCCCGTCGGTTGATGCTATATCTCTTTCCACTAGAAGCCGCAACGCTTCGCGAACCACTTCGCTTGCGTTGTTGTAAAGTCCAGACGAAACCTTTTTCCGGATAAACTCTTCCAGTCTGGGTGTGAGCGAAACATTCATCAGCTTGCCTCTGCAGTGCATAAGGATACTTTGATAACAGGGTTTATCAATCTCTGTTATCATGCTCCGCTTCGTTGCTCGCTGTTGCGAGGGGTTGTTTTTTCAGTCTTTGAAGTATAATTTATCCAGCATGACCTACAGTAGCGAGCATATCATAGAGCAGTTGTCGTTGGGTGAGGACAGCCACTGGGAATTCAAGCAGGTTGTATTTGAGGGAGATCGTCCCAAGAGTCCAAGCCCCGACAATTGGGCCGACGAGATGGCTGCGTTTGCAAATACAAGCGGCGGGGTACTGCTTTGCGGGGTCACCGACGGGGGAGAAGTGCAGGGCATGTCAATCGGCCAGATGGACGAGCTTGAAAGGCTTCTGGTGGAAGTATCCTCTAATTCGATAAAGCCCTCAGTCCGGATCAATACATTTCGCAAAAAAATAAGGGGAAAAGGGGCGATTCTGCTGGTTGAAATACCTGAAGGTTCCTCGCAGCATGACAGTCCCGGAGGCAGCTTTTGCCGGGTGGGGAGCTCAAAGCGGAAAATGACGAGCGATGAGAGGTTGCGTCTGGCGCAAAACAGAGGGCAGTCTCGTTTTCTGTGGTTTGATAAACAGACGGTGCCGGAAACCGGATTTGAAACGCTCAGCAGAGAATTGTGGAATCCCCTGCTGAGTGCCGAGAGTGCCGTTGACCCCGAACTTGCGCTTGTGAAAATGGGTTTGCTGGCTGAAGACGAAACCGGCACTAGGAGGGCAACAGTGGCCGGCGTGCTTTTGTGCAGCGAATCTCCAGAGCTTCTTCTTCCTAACGCCTCAGTAATGGCCACCTTTTATCTTGGCAAGGACAGGGCGTCAAAACAGGCTGACGCGCGGGTAATCGGCGGTCCGGTTAATCGGCAGATTGCCGATGCGGTAGCTTTTGTCTTGCGGAACATGAAGACCGCGGCGCGCAAGGAGCCCGCCCGGGTTGATATGCCTCAGTACAGCGAGAGAGCTGTCTTTGAGGCTGTTGTAAACGCTGTTGTTCACAGGGATTATTCTGTAAAGGGAAGCAGGATTCGCCTCTCCATGTTTGAGGACAGGCTTGAGATACTGTCTCCGGGTGCTCTTCCGAACAATCTTACCGTTGACAGTATGGACATTCGCCAGTCCACGCGAAACGAGATACTGGCCTCGGTGCTTGGACGGATGCCGGTCGGCGGTGCCAGAGGATCCGGAGAAAGACAGTTTTTTATGGAAAGGCGGGGAGATGGAGTGCCCATCATCCGGCGGGAAACTCGGGAACTCTGCGGCAAGCATCCTGAATACAGACTTATTGACGGGTCGGATCTCTGTCTTACCATTCCGGCAGCTTCCTTGGAGGCTGAAGCTGCTAGCCCGGTCATTACGGTACGTCATTCGGGCAGACCCCTGCCCGGAACGAGCGTGCTGGTACTGTTTCCAAACAAGACTTGGAAGCTTGCCGCGACCGATGAGAACGGAGAGGCGACGGTCAGCCTGCATTCAATTCATCTGCCGATGACCGTGTTTGTCGCGGCTGAAGGCTTTGCCGCTCATGTTGAGCGGGACTGGGTTCCCGCGCAAGCGTCTCTCGCAGTCGAACTGGAAACTTTACCCGAGGGGGGTTCGGTAATTTTCGCTGAGTCTACGGGAAAGATACCGGGATTGAAGGGGAGACTGAATCCCATTAGAGATACTCATGACCGCACCTATCTTTACGCCTCCAACATCGCGATCGAAAAGGGAAAGCAGCAGCCGGTTCATTTCACTCTTGGAGAAGGACTGATCCTGACTGACTCGGACGGGCGGGAAATGCTTGTGCGCATTATTGAGATTTTCGGAAGGTCGTGTCTTGTGGAATATCGCGGCCATGCCAAGCTCGAAACGGGATAGAGGTCGACTGCCTCGGCAAAACTTCCGTCTGCGGTATACTTGTCCGGGAAGAATATTTTTGCCGGGACAGAAAAATTGCAGAAGCGAATCTACAGGGTGCTATTTCTCTGCACGGGCAATTCGATCCGTTCGATCATTGCTGAATCTCCTTTGAATTACGATAGCGACGGAAAATTTGTCGGCTACAGTGCGGGCAGTCATCCCCGGGGAGAAGTTCACCCTCAAGCCCTTAATCTGTTGTGCGGCAAGGGACACGCCATTGAGAACCTGCGCTCCAAGTCTTGGGATGAATTCAAGGTGGAGGATGTTCCTTCGATGGATTTTATCTTGACAGTGTGTGACAACGCGGCGAATGAACCTTGTCCCGTGTGGCCGAGCATGCCGGTGACGGCTCACTGGGGTCTTGCGGACCCCGCGGGCGTTGAGGGAACTGAAACTGAGCAGTTAAAAGCTTTTGAAAAAGCCTACGACTTGCTCAAAGAGCCTATCGCTGCGTTTCTGGCCCTTCCGTTTGACTCGCTTGACAGCGTGGAACTTCGTGAGAGACTTGAAAAGATAGGGCGCCGTGGGTCTGGAACGGATGGAGAGGAGAATAGTTACTGACGTTTGAAGCGTTTCTGTCCGACCACCGCATGAGACCTGAATCGTTCTGATTCTCACGCAGAAGCACTATGAAGAAACAAAAAACCCTGTATCTGGCTAACCCCTACGGCTTTTCCGCGCAGCAGCGCGAAGGGCCTCTGGCGGTTCTTGTCGAGGTTCTGGAATCAATGGGAGCCGAGGTATGGGAGCCGTTTTCCCGGAACAATCAGGTTGATAAGGCGGTTGCCGGCTGGGCCTATCAGGTTGGACAGTCGGACCTCAGGGACGTGCGTGAGGCCGACGGGTTGTTCGCGGTTGTCAATGGATGTCCGCCGGACGAAGGAGTTATGGTGGAACTGGGAATGGCTATTGCTTGGGAAAAACCCGTGTTTCTGTTCCGAGATGACTTCCGCAGCTGCACCGACAGCGAGGTCTATCCGCTCAACCTGATGCTGTTTGCCGGCATGCCTGAAAAGGGCTGGGAGGCTTACTTGTATGGTTCTGTAGAAGAGATAACCGACCCGGACAAAGCGCTGGCGAGATGGCTTAAAGATGCGGACTGATTACTTTTTTAGAGACGAGTCACCAAAAAATTTACCAGTCTGCTATTCTTAGGACCCTAGCCCCCTTTCCTCCTCCCTTTTTCATTTCCAGAAGTGCCGCGTTTGCCTCTTCAAGTTCGTACTCGGTGACTTCAGCCTCTATTCCCAGAGTGGACGCGGCCGAAAGAAAGCCGGCAACATCTTCCCTTGTGACATTCGCTACGCTTTTTATCTCTTTCTCAAGCCAGAGATGCGACTGGTAATCGAGACTCAGCAGAGAATTGATGTCGGAGTTCTCCTTGCTTATGGAGTTTACAATCAGTTTTCCCCCGGGGACAAGATTCTCAAGCGAGCGCAAAACGGGCGTCCATGCCGGAGTGGTGTCAATGATGCCTGAAAGCTGCTTGGGGGAGTGCTCTTCAATTCCGCCTGACCAGGATGCTCCAAGCTCCATGGCGAACAGCCTTTCCCTTTCTCCTCTTGCGAATACGAACACCTCGCATAGTGGATATGAGTGACGAAGTAGCTGTATGACCAGATGCGCTGAAGCTCCGAATCCCATAAGCCCTACGGCGTCGCCGTCTGTTATTCCGGAAAGTCTGGCGCAACGGTAACCTATCGCTCCGGCACACAGGAGAGGGGCCGTCTTCACTGGGTCCATTCCCTCCGGTATGCGGTGAACGAAGTCTGCGTCCGCGACCATAAATTCGGCAAAACCTCCGTTTCTGTCCCTGCCGGTGGCGATGAAATCATGGCAGAGGTTTTCCCGTCCGCTACTACAATAGGAGCATTTTCCGCAGACTCCTCCTATCCACGCAACTCCGACCATATCGCCTGCGTCGAAACTTCTTACGCCCGAGCCGTGTTCTTCGACCACCCCCACGACTTGATGTCCTGGAACAATCGGAAGAGACGGGGGGATCACCCTTCCTTCTGCCTCGTCCATGTCGGTGTGACAGACCCCGCAGGCTAAAATGCGTATTAGCACTTCTTCTTCAGCGGGTTCTGGTGTGGGAATCTCGAGCAGTTCAAGAGGAGTATCGTTATTGAGCAGGTCGTACGTACCTCTTAGAACCATTGCCTTCATCACGCTACCAAGTATAACACGCATATATGGCGTGCGGGCCGGTTCCTCACTGCTTGCTTGTTCCGAGTGTGGTGTCCGCGTACGCCCTCAGAACGATTTCCGCTGCGACTCTTGCGTCTTCTCCGGCGTCGTGGTGGCGAAAATCAATCCTGAGGTCCCGGGCAATATTCTCGAGATTGTAACCCCTAAGGGCGTATTTATCCGGCCAGGCGCGTCGCGCTACCTGCGCACTGTCAATCCAGGTTCCGTAACGAAGAGATTTTCCACATTCTTTAAATGCTTTTGAGATTGCTCGACGGTCAAAGAATGTATGGCTTACGACGATTTCTCCCAAGTGTCGCGCGATCTTGTCGCATAATTCTTCAAACCGCGGGCAGCCACTTACCATCTTCTGGTCTATGCCGTGTATGGCGATATTGTACGGATCAAAAAAGTCATGCGGATCAACAAGCTGCGTCCATACCTCTTTGATCTCCGCTGATCTTACCACCGCGATTCCCACTTGGCAGATGCTTGAAACGTTTGAATTCGCGGTCTCGACATCGATGGCGACAAAATCCAGATTTTTACTCGCGTGGAGATAGTTTTTTCCGTTTTGCCCGCAGGGCGTTTTCGGCTTTCCGGCTTTTTTCATTCTCCTACATTATGAGCCATAATAGGCTTTCTTTCAGCAGTGTTTCGTCCGCTTCGGCGTTTTCGGGCTTTAAACTCAGATTATATTGTTTATAATTCTCCAAATTAAAAGTTTTTCCGGAGGCGTAAGGTGCCGTTATATGAATATGAGTGCGACAGTTGCATGGAGAGTTACAATACGGACATAGACAGTCTGGTCGCCAAGCTTACCAAGACAAACGCAAAGAAGATTTTCAAGCAGAATCGCAACTTCTGTTATGTTGAAGTCACAAGCGATAAGAATGGAAAACTGTTTTTCGAACTGGGGGAAAGGGGCGTACGCGGCGCGAGAAGGTTTCGTTATAAGCTAGATAACGGAAAGGTCCTTTACCTTGAGCTCAAGGACTTCCGCTTCGATCACCTTGTGTACGGAGATGATGATCAGGATGAAGTCAAATGCCCTCTCTGCGACGATTCCGAGACAGTGAGAAGGGTTTTTTCCACTTTCAAGGCCATATTCGACGATAAGAATAAAAGAGCTCCAGGTCCCGGGGATGAGCTTAGATGGCATCTTGAATACAAACAGCAAAAGGATGAAGAAATAGCGAGCGACTGGGTAGGGCAGGATCACCTGAACCAGTATTTCAACAGATAGGAGACGCAAATGCCCCTCTATGAGTTTGAATGCATCAAGTGCAGACGCAACGTTGAGAAATCATTGAAGGCTCTTGAGAGAAAACGGGACAAGGAGACCGTAAAAAACCTTGTCGAGAAATATGACAACATAAACGCCATAGAAGTTATCGACCTTGAGCGCGAAGAAATAGTCGCGAAGCACGGAAGAAGGGGAAAAGATTCCATATTCAACGACTTTTACCTTAAGGACGGAGCCCTGCTTGCGCTTTTCAACATGCGAAACTACAGATTTTCCGAGCTTATATACGAAGAGGGGGACGAGAAAAACGTAAAGTGCTACTGCGGGGAGAAAAAGAAAGTGGAGAAAGTTATCTCGACTTTTGCTTTTACCAAGGACCTCTCAACCAATATGCCGAAGCCCGATCTCTCGAACCTGCCGCCTTCGGTTAGAAACAGAACTTACATAGGAGATTACATAGAGGAAAAGGACAGGCCTAAAAAGCACAGACCTCCCAAGGGAAAAAGGCAGTAGGGTCCTGTCCAGCCTTCCAGCGCTTCTGTGTGCTACTTCTTCTGCGCGTACTCTTCTTTGCGCCTGCCGAACCTTCTCTCAAGTTCATCCGATATGTCCTGAGGCGAAAGACCCGCTTCGCAGAGAAGCACCATGGAATGGAACCACAGATCGGTAAGTTCGTAGACGAGTTCGTCTTTATCCTCATTTTTGGCGGCTATTACTACTTCGCCGGCTTCCTCTCCGATTTTTTTAAGTATCCTGTCAACTCCGCCCTTCATAAGGCCGCTCACATAAGAGCCTTCCTTGGGGTTCTGCTTCCTGTCTTCTATTACGGAAAATACCTTTCTGAGTGAAGCTTTCTCGAACACGGGGGCAATTTTTTCTTCCATGTCCCCGGATCTGTAAAAGCATGTCGGCTTTCCGGTGTGGCAGGCTGCTCCGGTCTGCTCCACGGTTATTAGCACCGTATCGCAGTCGCAGTCAACGAAGATTTCCTTTACGTCCTGAAAATGGCCTGATTCTTCCCCTTTGTTCCAGATCTTTTTTCTCGATCTGCTCCAGAAGTGGGTCCTTCCGGTCTTGACGGTCATCTCGAGAGCCTCTTTGTTCGCATATGCGAGCATGAGCACCCGCCCGCTTGAACTGTCCTGCACTATTACGGGCAAAAGGCCTTCGTCGTTGAACTTGAGTTCTTCTAGTTTCATATAATCCCCTTTCCTAATCCACCGGGTTTTCATTCCGTTTGAAGTACGTCAAGATAATAATTGCAAAGCTTCCGTTGTCAAAGAACTGACGGGGCGGGGAAACCGGCATATTGAGGCTTCGGATCGGCTGTTTTCTCCCCCCGAAGCTTTTTTCTGAATTGCTGTTGATTTCAGGTGTATAACTGTAAAACTGCTGTGCACGGGGAGGAATTGATCTGTGTTTTCGAGAAAACATCTAGTTTATGCTTCGGCGGTTCTGATTTTCGCCCTTCTGCTTGTCGCTATTGGTTTTGTGCTCTACGGCGGTTCAGGGCGCGTGAGTTTCGAACATGGTGTCGCAAGCGGTGATCCTCTGGATGACAGGGTTATTCTCTGGACGAGAGTCACTCCCAAGGAATCCCAGAGAAAAGTCAGGGTAAGGATCGAAGTCGCTTCGGATGAGAAGTTCGAAAGCGTTGTTTACAGTTCTGTTAAGAGCACTACGGCCGAGAGCGACTACACTATCAAGGTTGACATCAAGAGCCTTTCGGCAGGAACGGCTTATTACTACCGTTTTCGCTCAGGTGAGACCGCATCCGTTGTCGGCCGTACCAAGACCTTACCCCGGGGCGATGTGGATTCGGTCAGGCTGGCGGTGTTTTCATGTGCGAACTATCCTACTTCTCATGGCGGTTACTTTAACGTTTACGGCCACGCGGCGGAAACGGCTGACATCGATGCCGTGGTACACCTCGGCGATTATATCTACGAGTACGGCAAGGCGCCGGATTCCGGGAAAGATAATTCCCAAGGAGCCGGAAGGGACTTTCCGGAATACAGCGATAAGGAAATCCTGACGCTTGACGATTACCGAAGGCGCTACGCCCTATACAGAACTGATCCGCAGCTTCAGGCTCTTCATGCCACACATCCGTTCATCGCCGTCTGGGATGATCACGAGGTAGCAAACGACGCTTATGTGGGGGGTGCGCAAAACCACAACGAAGACGAAGGGAGTTTTGATGCGCGCAAAGAGGCTGCGCTTCGGGCGTATTACGAGTGGATGCCGGTTCGCCCCGTAAAAGAGAATGATTCCGGGCGGGTCTACCGCAGTTTTTCTTTCGGAAATCTGGTTGAACTTTTCATGCTCGATACCCGCCTTGCCGGACGGGAAAAACAGCTTAGTTACAAGGATTATCTTGACCCGGATACCGGTTTCAACGCCCGGAGTTTTCGTGAGGACATTGGTTCTCCCGAACGAACCCTGCTCGGTCGGGATCAGCTTGCCTGGCTTCAGGGGAAGCTTGCTGACTCAACCGCCGCTTGGCAGGTTCTGGGTCAGCAGGTGCTTATGGGCAGAATGAACGTTCCGGCTGAAATAATTCCCCATCTGGGCGATCGCACACCGCAGGTCGCGGATCTTATTGATGAACTGACCGGGATTAAGGAGCGGGTGTTGCGAGAAGATCCTTCCGTGACTCAGGATGAGCGGGACCGTGTAAACACTGTGCTTCCCTATAATCTTGATGCCTGGGACGGTTACCCTGCAGAACGCGAAGCGGTGTTAGGCGCGGCTTACGGAAGGGATAGGAACTTGATAGTGCTTGCCGGGGATACGCATAACGGGTGGGCAAGCAATCTCAAGGATGCGGCAGGTAATCAGGTAGGTGTCGAGTTCGCCACCGCGTCTGTGTCCTCGGGGGGTCTTGAGACTTATCTGAAACTTGAACCGGAGCAGGCCGAGGAATTTGCCTGGGATCTGGAAGTGCTGGTCGACGGTCTTGTCTACTCAAACACAAAGGATCGCGGTTATATGATTGTCAGTTTTACTCCGAAAAGGGCCAAGTCGCGGTGGATATATGTGGATACAGTCAAGCATCCGGAATTCAGGGAACTAACTTCAAGTGGAAAGGCCCTTGGTGTGCTTCCCGGCGCGGGAAATCGTGAACTTGTTCCTGTTGGTAATTAGGCTAGAGCATTTTGGTCAGGGAAAGTATCAAGGCGGGATTAATTGACATTACCGTGAAGAGTCGTATAATATTCAGGTTAGGTACTGATTAAGGAAGGTAACAATCCATGGCCAGAATTACAATTGAAGACTGCTTAGAGAAAGTTGAAAACAGGTTTGCTCTCTCCATCGCAGCGATGAAAAGAGCAGGCCAGATATCCAAGGGAGCTACCGTGGTGGCGTCTGAGAACGATGACAACAAACACGTTGTTTCGGCGTTAAGAGAGATAGCCGAAGGAAAGGTAAACGTCATATATCCCAAGGATAGAGATAATTACTGATTGCGCACGTAGCCCCGTGCGGTTTTAACCCGCGCACGGCGAGGTAACCATCTTTTTATGCTCTCGGTAGGCATAGACGCGGGAGGAACTTTCACCGATTTTGTTTTCTTCGATGGAAAGGAAATATCGGTAAACAAGGTTCCTTCCACTCCCCGCGATCCTTCGATAGCAGTACTGAACGGGCTTAAAACCCATCCCGTTGAGTTCTCCCATATATCGGAAATCATTCACGGAACCACCGTGGCCACGAATGCTCTTTTGGAACGGGAAGGGGCAAAGACCTGTCTTATTACCACAAGGGGTTTCGAAGACGTAATCGAGATCAGGCGGCAGAACAGGGAGAAACTGTATGATCTGCTATGGAGTCCGGCCGTCCCTCTTGTGTTACCGGAACTCAGGTTCGGGGTTTCCGAGAGAACGGATTATCGCGGTTGTGTGCTTGTCTGTCCGGATGAAGCAGAAGTGGAGAAAATAAAGGAGGAGATATCTTCTCTCGGTATTGAGGCGATAGCGGTTTGTTTTCTCCATTCGTACGCAAACCCCGAGAATGAACGCAGGGTTGCGGCCGTGCTTTCCGAACTCGGTATCCCGATTACCCTCTCCTCTGAGCTTGTCGCGGAATTCAGGGAGTATGAGAGAACTTCGACGACGGTTCTTAATTCCTATCTGATTCCAAAAGTGAACAAGTACATGCGTTCGCTCTCCCGTACCCTCGGGGAAAAATCTCTTTCCATCATGCAGTCAAACGGTGGGGTTATATCTGCTGAGCAAGCGGCCGAAGAACCTGCAAAAATAGTTCTTTCCGGTCCCGCCGGGGGGGTGGTCGGGGCGTTTGAGATATGTGCGCTCTCCGGGAGAGAGAAAATTATTACCTACGACATGGGTGGAACTTCGACAGACATATCCCTTTGCGACGGCAAAATAAGCTTTACGACCGAGAACACCCTGGGAGGCGTTGCGCTTAAGGTGCCGATGATAAACATCTCGACCATAGGGGCCGGAGGCGGTTCAGTCGCTTACATTGCCGACGGGGGCATTCTTAAGGTCGGCCCGCGAAGCGCCGGCGCTGATCCCGGCCCCGCGTGTTACGGGAAAGGCGTTCTGCCGACCGTAACAGACGCCAATATAGTTCTCGGGAGAATGGACCCCGGCTGGTTTCTGGGTGGCGAGATGAATATATACCCCGAAAGGTCATTTGAAGCGATTCGCTCTCTCGCCCCGGATCATGCCGCGGAGGAAGTCGCCGAATCCGTAATCAGGATTTCAAATTCAAACATGGAAAAGGCCCTCCGCGTGATATCGGTCGGTAGAGGCTACGATCCGAGAGAATTTTCGCTTGTTTCATTCGGCGGCGCGGGAGGTCTTCATGCCTGCGAGCTTGCCCGCTCCCTTGGTATACGAGAGGTCGTGTTTCCCCGAAATCCCGGTGCACTCTCCGCCTACGGGATGCTTCTTGCCGACTCTTTCAAGGATTACGGAATCACGTTTTTTTCCTCGGCGGACGGGGATCATCTTAGGGAGACTGACAGAAAGTTCGCGGATCTCGAGAAGCTCGCGCGCGAGGACCTCGAAAGAGAGGACCTAAGGTTCGAAAAGCGTGTCGATGCGAGGTACCGAAGGCAGTCCCATGAACTGACTGTTTCCTATAGTGACTCCATAGCTTCGGATTTTCACCGCGAGCATGAAAGAGTTTACGGATACAGGAAGGAATCTTCCGTCGTCGAGATCGTGACCCTGAGACTCAGGGCCTATATGCCGGAGCGAAAAATAGATATTCTTCCCGTTTCTGCTGTGGAGGCGGAGCCCCGGTTCTTTACAAAGGATGTGATTTTTGAGGGCAAGAGCATTAAGGCCGGATGCTGCGAAAGGGAAAGACTACGGCCGGGTTTTCAACTTGCAGGTCCCTGCGTTCTTTACGAGAGAACCGCCACTGCTTTTATCCCTCCCGATACCGCCTGTGAAGTGGACGATTACGGAAGCGTTATAGTGACCCTCGATCCGTAGTTTCTTCGGGAATTGCCAACTTAAGCGGTCGAGACGCAAAATGCTGTCTTCAAGGAAACGGTGGAGTCCCTTTATTATCGAATGCTCGGTTTTTTCTGTATCTCCTGGACTCTCCGGATAACCGGCGTGAGAAGATATCGATTCACGGAGCGTTACGCTCCGCCCTCTCAAGAAAAATCCGCGGATTCTCATGCCACTGCGCAAAGCCTATGCTGCCGCCGTCCGTAAGGCAGTTTATCAGCTTGTCCATTATCCCGCGCAAACTGTCGCCTTCCGGCGTATGGGGATAGCTGAAAGCAATGTCCTCGGAATTGTCCCGGTCAACGGCCGTAACCCGCAATTCTCCGTTGGAATTGTCGGCCGCGTGCTGGTTGCCGACCTCGCCCCGGGCGACGGCGTCCACCGCGCCGTCGGTTACCGCCTCAATCTGCTCGTTCTCGGAGGAGAAGTATTGAATCTCGGGGATGTCGTCGCCGGGCCCTACCAAGCGCTTGCGGGTTTCAATGCCCGGCGTTGTCGTTGACTCGGAAGCTGTAATCCTGTGGCTCTGTTCCTCCGTCGTCAGTGTTGAGTCGTCCTCAAGCGTGATGATCGTACCTGGCCGCAGGTAGCCTCGGGCATCGGCGATTTCGGCAAGCTGCAGCAGGCGGCTCTCTCCGGTCGTGCCCTTCAGCAGGCCGACGGTGTGGGAGCTGACGAGGTCGTCGTGGCTGTTAATGCTGGATTCGTTGCGCACCAGCAATGATTGAAATATCTTCACGTGGCCATCGCCGAAAGTAATCAGGGGTTTTTCCCTCTCGCGGTCGCCCTGAGCATAGCGTCGGTCCGGCAAGACTGTAATCCCGCCTCCAACCATGTCGAAAGGGTTGTGGGGGTCGGCGGCGCTTAGCAGCCAGATGCCGGAGAACTCTTCACCGATACCGATGGGCCTGAACTGAAGCCATTCCCCGCTTAATTCGTTGACCGCTTCAATTAAGGAAGGCTCGTAGCCAAGCGGACGATGAAACGCCGGGTCGCTGCGGTCCTGGGTATCCGCATAGCTCATCGGCTCAAAATCGGTATAAAAGCCATAAACGACATTTCTCGGGTCGGACGCCAGATCATTGATCACGCTGCCCACATCCGCGCAAGCGGCGTCAACCGGCTTGGGGTCACTGTCGTTACCGCCACAGCCCGCTACAAGCAGGACCAGGCCGCAAAAGACGACAAGCGGCAGATGATTGCGAGTGGTCTCCAGTATTGAACAGATCATTCTTACGTCTCTCGCACTTCGGGATTTCGGCCTCCGGAAAGATAAAACGCCTGAAGGTAGCTTAGCGAAAAAAATGGAATATTCAATCTGTCAATGGCTATGTCGCGCGAATCGGAGGTCCAAACTTCAGATTGTCCGGGTGAACAGAGATTCGATCGGGAAGGCCTGTTTTCGCTGAATTGATAATTCCCTGTTTTTTTTCATCCAAACCTGGGGCCCTTTTTATGGAGATGTCGTTTTCATTCAGGCGAGGGATAGCGTACCCTAAGGTGGGGAAAGGGTGAAGCTTAGCGGTTGATAGTTCTCTTTTCTTGATGGACGTGATGGACATTCGAGAAGAAATAAGAAAGGTCTTGGATCCTCCGGGGACCCTCCTTGATCCAGGTGGGGAATTCTTGGCATCTGCCGTGCTGGTTATGCTCTGCGAGCGGGGCGGAGATTATGGAATATGGTTTATAAGAAGAACCGAATACAGGGATGACGCTTTTTCAGGTCACGTGGCCTTTCCGGGGGGAAAGAAAAAGCAAAGTGACGCGACTCTTGTTGATACGGCTTGCAGGGAGGCTGGAGAGGAGCTTGGTTTTGACGCCGGGAAGGAAGTAGAGATTCTCGGGGAAATGGATTTCGTGCGTCCCTACACTCCTTCTGTCAGACAGTATGCGGTAAAGCCTTTTGTAGCGATGATAAATGACGAAGTGGGGTTTGTTCCCAATTATGAGGTATCAGAATTTTTCTGCGTCCCGGTTTCCCACTTGGTTAACCCAGAAAACAGAGATGTAAGGGAAAGAAGACGTGATGGGAAGACAATAGATGATTACGTGTTTGCTTACCGCAATCACATAATATGGGGACTTACGGGGAGAATACTTAATGAATTCTTCAAGAAAACTTCGGCGTGTCTCACGATGTGAGATAATATCGGGAGTTTTTCATGCATCCTGATTCCTACTTCAAACTTTCATTTGTGTCAGTTGTTTGAATCTAACTAACATAAACCATGAATTACGTTAGTTGAGAGTTTTTCATGGAGAAGAAAAAGCGCATTGGCGCATATCTCAGAAGTTCAGTTGTAGAGGAAGAGTATTATGATTCCTATATTCCCAAGCCTCTGCCACCTGAACCGCCTCTTGACATGAGAGAACTCTACCCTTTGCTTGATCAGGTAAATGCGGCGCTGGGACGGCTTGACGGAATGAGTGCGGTTTTGCCTGACACGTCACCTCTTCTTTATCTGAGTCTCTATTTCAAAGTCAACCGTCGGGCTTACTACGATCACCTGCAATTCGTGAGAGAAACCGGAGATTGGGAGGAATGGATTGAGTTTTTTCTGGAAGGTGTGGTTGAGACAGCTGGTCAGGCAATGGAAACGGCAAAGGCTGTTTAAGGATCTGTTCGAAAGGGATAAGACTCGCATTGAGGTGTCCGGCAGGTCGACTCCCGGGGTCTTAAAGATACATGATCGCCTCAAGCGCTTCCCCGTCAGTAATACGACCGGGATCAAAGAGTTTTGCGGAGTTTCGCTGCCCACTGTGTTTCGCTGCCCACTGTGCTTCGCTGCCTGCTGTGCTTCGCTGCCTGCTGAGTCTTGAATTCCTGGGGATTGTAAAAGAGATTGCGGGCAAGGACCGCCGTAAAATCTTTGTTTACGAAGAGTATCTTGATATTCTCAACCGGGGTACCGAACCGATTTTTTAGCCTGTTGCTCATGTGGAATCTTTTTCCTGATCTTATAATCTGGGTGTGACCCTTTTCCCGAAGTTGTATTTAAATCCGACGGATATTCATGTAGAATTCCACGGAATCCAAAAACGGCGGTGACCAAGACTCATGGCAGCGGTTAACAAGGCTATAATACTCGGCAATCTGGGAAGGGACCCCGAAGTAAGATATACGCCTGACGGAATGGCGATTACTACTTTTTCGGTTGCCACAACGGAAAAACGCAAGGACAGGGACGGAAATTCCCAGGAACAGACCGAATGGCACAGGGTAGTGACGTTCGGCAGGACGGCGGAGGTATGCGGCGAGTACCTTTCCAAGGGAAGCTCGGTTTACGTGGAAGGTTCAATCAGGACCCGATCGTGGGATGACAGGGAAGGCAACAAAAGATACACGACCGAAATTGTCGGGAGGACGGTTCAGTTTCTCTCCCCCAGAGGGGAAGGCGGAAGGCAGAGCCGCTCCGAGGCGCCTCCGCCCGAGGATGATTTTGCCTACGAAGAGGGCACTGGTATGACGGACGACGACGTCCCGTTCTGATTTTTGAGTTTTTACTGACACGTTAAGTCTATGTCTCTGGCCGTTATAATCTTGGCGGCGGGCAAGGGAGTCCGCATGAATTCGCAACTCCCCAAGGTGCTGCACCCAATCTTGAAAAAGCCCATGTTGCGCTATGTCCTTGAGACGGCGCAGAAGATGGAGCCTGAGAAGATAGTGCTTGTCCTGGGATATGATTCGGAGCTTGTGAAGGAGGAGGTCTCGGATTACCCGGTGGAGACGGTCATCCAGGAACCGCAGCTTGGAACCGGGCACGCGGTTTTGTGCTGCGAGGATTCATTTCGGGATTTTTCCGGGGACATTCTCATACTAAGCGGAGATGTTCCCGCAATAAGTTCTTTTTCTCTGCGCGAGTTTACGGATTCTCACGTGAAAAACGGAGCGGACCTCTCATTAATGTCCACTCTGGTGGAGGAACCCGACGGATACGGGAGAGTATTGAGGAATGCCGAAGGGGAAGTGCTTCGCGTGGTTGAGGACAAAGACGCCACGGCTGACGAGAAGAAGGAAAACGAGATAAATGCAGGCGTTTACTGCGTGAATTCCTCCTTTCTCTGGGAGAGCCTAGGCGGACTTAGCAGTGAAAACAGCCAGGGGGAATATTACCTGCCAGGAATTGTGGATCTCTGCATTTCCCGCAAACGCAGACTTTTGGCTTTTAGCTTGGCGGATCCAAAGGAGGTGTCCGGAGTGAACAGCAGAGAGCAACTCGGCGAGGCGGAAAAAACCATGAGACAGGCAATAAACCGCCGCCACATGGGAAACGGGGTTACCATAGAGGATCCCGAAACCACCTACATATCAGACTCTGTCAGCATAGGGAGGGATACAACCGTGTGTCCCAATACCTATATTTACGGCGAAACCAGTATAGGCGATGGTTGTCGCATAGGACCGTCTGTATACATTGAAGGTTCACGTATAGGAAACAATGTCGAGATAAGGTTTTCTTCGTATCTTACGGGGTGTGAAGTCGAAAACGGCGTAGTGATGGGTCCTTTCTGTCACCTGCGGCCCGAAGCTAGGATAAAAGACGGGGCCAAGATCGGCAATTTCGTTGAGATAAAGAAGTCAGAAATAGGGGTTGGCTCCAAGGTCCCGCATCTTTCCTACGTGGGAGATGCCGATATCGGCGACGGAGTTAATATCGGTGCCGGAACCATCACCTGCAACTACGACGGGGTAAACAAGCACAGAACCGTGGTCGAGGATCGCGCTTTCATAGGAAGCGACACCATGCTTGTTGCGCCGATCAGGGTTGGAAAAGATGCTACTACGGCCGCGGGTTCCACGATAACGAAAGATGTTTCCCCGGGTGCTCTGGCCATAGAACGTGCCGGGCAGAAGGAAATAACCGGCTGGGCGGAGAGAAAAGGGGTAAAGAAGAGGAGATCCTGAAATGTGCGGAATAGTGGGATATGTGGGAAGTTCGGATAGAACCAAAAGCGTTCTCTGCGAAAGCTTGGGGAGATTAGAGTACAGGGGTTACGATTCTTCCGGGATATGCTTTGTCGAAAACGGCCGTTCCCGCGTCATAAGAAGCAAGGGAAAACTTGAAAATCTTTTCACCAAGCTAAAAGACTGCGAAGTGACCTCTTCACTCGGCATCGCTCACACCAGATGGGCCACCCACGGCGATCCCTCGGAGCGAAACGCCCACCCTCAGGTATCCGGTCCGATAAGCGTAGTGCATAACGGAATAGTGGAGAACTACCCCGAGCTTAAGGAGGAACTTGTTGCCGCAGGTTATGAATTTTGCTCCGATACCGATACCGAAGTCATCTCCCATCTGATCCGCGATTTTACGGAAAAAGGAAACTCCCTTCTTGAGTCAACGAGAAAAGCCTTTGAGAAAATAGAGGGCTCTTACGCCGTGGCGGTCATGTCGGATACAGAACCCGGGAAAATAATCGCCACCAGGCGTTTCTCTCCTCTTATAATAGCGCGCAGCGGAAACGAATGTTTTCTGGCTTCAGACATCCCTGCGATTCTGCCCTACACGAGGGAATTTATTTTCCTTGAGGATAACGATTTCGTGGTTCTAGAAGAAAACGGCATTTCCGTAACCGACGCCGTCGGCAATGACGTTAGCAGAGACCCGACGGTTGTGGACTGGGACCCTTCGGTAACCGAGAAGTCAGGATATCGCCATTACATGCTGAAAGAAATTTTCGAACAGCCCGCGGCCATCTTCGATACGCTTCGGGGGAAATTCACGACGGACATGAGGAAAGTGGTTTTTGAGGACTTGGATCCCTCGCTTTTGCGAAACACGCAAAGAATTATTATCGCGGCCTGTGGCACTTCCTACCACGCTGCTCTTATAGGGAAGTACATGATAGAGGAAGTCGCGGGAGTGAACACTCAGGTGGAGCTTGCATCGGAGTTTCGACACCGAAATCCGGTCGTTGGCCCCGACAGCCTTTTTATCGCGGTTTCTCAGTCGGGCGAGACTGCGGACACCTCGGAAGCGCTTCTAAAGGCCAAGGAACTCGGTATGAACTCAATCGGAATAACGAACGTTGCGCTGAGCAAAATCTCAAGAGAGTCTGACTGCGTCATAGCTACAAAGGCGGGACCTGAGATCGGGGTTGCCTCCACAAAGTCTTTCACGACGCAGGTAATGGCGTTCTATCTTCTTTCCGTATATCTCGCGATTTCAAGGAAGACGGTTGATTCAAAAAGGGCTAGGCAGCTGATAGCCGATGCCATATCGGTTTCAAAACTTCAGCAGGAAGTTCTTGGGCTCGATGAACGTCTCAGGGAGCTTTCAAGAGATTTTTACGGTTACAGGAATTTTATATATCTGGGCCGGGGAATTAATTACCCCGTGGCTCTTGAGGGAGCACTTAAGCTCAAAGAGATTTCATACATCCACGCCGAAGGATATGCCGCCGGGGAGATGAAGCACGGTCCCATAGCTCTTATAGACAGGAACATGCCCGTTGTGTTTATAGCTCCGGAGGAAGATGTATATTACAAAAAGCTCCTTGGAAATTTTCAGGAGGTAAAGGCCAGGGGAGGGCGAATAATTTTCATAACGTCGGATAGAGAGCTTCGACTTCCCGACGAAAGGGACAGGAAGATAGTGATTCCGAAAAGTTCTTATCTTGTAAGCCCGATGGTATCGGTTATCCCCGTTCAGTTCATGGCTTACCACATAGCCAATATTCTGGGGACAGATGTTGATCAGCCAAGGAATCTGGCCAAGGTTGTCACGGTTGAATAGTTCTGACTCGTAAACAACCGGCTTTTGTCTTTGATTCTCGTGTATCAAGCTCAACAAAAAAGGGGTTATTTTATTTCTTAGAGTTGTGACAACCATTGTATACTTGATAGCTGGAAGGGCAGTTTTTAATGTGTGGAGGAGTTTGTAAATTTGAACAATATTAACAGTCTTTCATCTCTGATTTGGTCTTCTGCTGACGATGTGCTGCGTGGTCTTTTCAAACCCAGTGAATACGGACGAGTCATCCTTCCGTTTGTGGTTATGAGACGTCTTGACTGTGTTCTCGAATCCCAAAAGGACAAGGTTTACAATCTTTACGATTCTTATAAGAATAAATTGTCCGACCCGTCCCCCGTTATCCTTAAACAAGTCGGATTACCCTTCTTTAACTATTCCAAATACGACCTGACGCGAATCAAGAGCGATCCGAACAATGTGCTAATGAATTTCAACAACTACATTCAGGGATATTCACCAAATGTTTTCGACATCATCGAAAACTTTTCGATCGACCCTTTAGTTGAGAAACTTCATAAGCACAAACGTCTTTATCTCCTGATAGACAAGTTCACTGAATTTGATCTTCATCCGTCAGTCATTGACAACCACCAGATGGGCTTGGTCTACGAAGAACTGCTGCGCATGTTTTCTGAGATGTCCAACGAGGAAAGTGGAGATCATTTCACCCCTCGGGACGTGGTAAAACTGTTGGTGTCATTCGTGTTTGGCGGAGACAGAGAAGATCTTCAAGGTGAAGGAAAGATTCGATCAGTTTTTGATCCTTGTTGTGGTACTGGGGGTATGCTGACTATCGGCAAGCAATGGGCTCACGAGAATATCAACTCAGACCTTAAGATTGATCTCTACGGACAGGAACTCAACGATGTTACCTATTCGATTTGCAAGTCAGACTTCCTAATGATGAATGAGAACCCGGACAACATTCATGGGCCGTGTTCCTCAATTTCTGATGACCGTCTCCAAGGCCGTAAATTCGACTACATGATCACCAATCCACCATTTGGCGTGAGTTGGAAAAGTGAAAAAATTTTTGTTGAGGAAGAAAAAAAAGATCCTAACGGCCGGTTTTTTGTCGGAACTCCAAGGGTCTCGGATGGATCCCTGCTGTTCCTGCAGCACTTGATCCACAAGATGAATCCAGAAGGATCTCGCATAGGAATTGTTTTTAACGGATCACCGCTGTTTACGGGTGACGCCGGGAACGGCGAATCCGAAATACGTAAGTGGATCATTGAGAATGACTGGCTTGAATGCATTGTCTCTCTTCCTGACCGAATGTTTTTTAACACTGGAATCACTACTTACATCTGGATTGTTACCAATAAAAAATCGAGGGCTCGGAAAGGTAAGGTTCAACTGATTGATGGAACATCATTCTCTACCGGGATGAAGAAAAACCTTGGAGACAAAGGCAAGTATATGTCGGATGATCAAATTCAAACCTTGTTCGATGTTTACCAATCAAACAAGGAAAGCAATTTTTGTAAGATCTTCCCGAATGAACATTTCGGATATACAAAAGTCGTTGTTGAACAGCCATTAATAGAAAACGGCAATATCAGAACCGACAAAAAAGGCAACCCGAAACCTGATACCAAAAAACGGGATAGCGAACGAGTACCTTTGAATCAAAATGTGGATAAGTATTATAAAAGAGAAGTCCAGCCACATCTTCCAGATTCATGGATGGACCGATCTAAAGATAAAATTGGCTATGAAATCAACTTCACCAAATACTTCTATGAATTCAAGTTCCTGAGACCACTTGAACAAATCACTCAAGACCTGAAATCTCTTGACAATGAAATCAAACAGTTATCTGTGGAGATAATTGGTGAATAGATATTCGGATCACACGGATACAGGTATCGAATGGATTGGCGATATTCCAAGTAATTGGAACATAAAACCGTTATTTGCTCTACTACAAGAAAATAAGACCAAAAACATCTTTAAAAACGAGAATGTCCTTACTCTTTCTTATGGACAAATAAAGTTAAGAGATTTGTCCAAGAATAGAGGTCTCTTACCCGAAAATTTTGAAGGGTATCAGGTTGTAGAAAATGGATACATAATTATTCGATCAACAGATTTACAAAATGACAAGAAGAGTTTAAGAGTGGGTCTTGTACGTAACACTGGAGTTATTACTTCAGCATATCTTGGTTTAATTCCCAGCAAAGAAATTTCCCCGGACTTTACTTACCAATATCTAAATATGTGTGACTTAAAAAAGGTGTTCTACGGTCTAGGAGGAGGATTACGTCAGAGTTTGAGGTTTGACGATTTTAAACGGTTTCCTTTATTGGTTCCGCCTCCCCATGAGCAAACTCTGATCTCCAAATACCTTAACAAGAAAACCTCACAGATCGACTCTCTTATTGAGAAAATTGAACGAAAAATCAAACTTCTCAAAGAACAAAGAACTTCGTTAATCAATCAATGTGTCACAAAGGGATTAAATCCCGATGTTGAGATGAAAGACAGCGGGATTGAGTGGATGGGGGAAATACCACGTCACTGGAAGGTAAAAAGACTAAAGTACTTTAGTTCTGTAGAGTTGAGTAGTGTAGATAGACATATTGTCGAAGATGAGATCCCAGTTGATGTTTGTCACTATACGCAGGTTTATAAAAACGAAAAGATTAATAAAACAACCGAGTTATCAAAAGGAACTTGTACACCTCAAGAACTGAAAAAGTTTTCACTGTTTAAGGGAGATATACTACTGACCAAAGACTCTGAATCCCCCGACGACATTGGCATCCCTACATTAATTGAAGAAGAGTTAAAAGATACTGTCTGCGGATACCATCTGTGCCATATCCGCGTCTTGAAAAAAGAAATGAATCCAGAATTTCTATACCGTTTTATTGAGTCAACAATGATCCAAAAATATTTCTCAATAAGTTCTAATGGTGTTACTCGGTTTGGCCTCGGGAAACCTATAATAGAAAATATGCCTGTTCTTTTACCTCCACCTGTGGATCAACAAACCATCGCTGACAAAATCAACAGGTTTTCTACCTTGGTGTTATCAACTATTTCCAAAGAGACTAACCGCATTGAACTCCTCAAAGAGTACCGACAGTCCCTAATCTCAAATGTTGTCACTGGCAAGATAAGAATTACAGAAAAAATGATATGAGTGACTTGAAACCCATAGAAGAAAAGTTTGAAGACCATATTGAAAAACATCTCAATTCAATTGGTTATAAATCTTGCCATTTCTCAGAATATAACCGCTCTCTGTGTCTCATCCGCGATGATCTGCTTGAATTCATCAAGACCACACAGCCGGACAACTGGAGCAAGCTAGAGGAAATCTATGGAATCGACACGGAGAACAAAATCCTCTCACGCATTTCATCCGAAACCTCAAGAAGAGGAATTATTGATGTTCTTCGGAACCCCGTTGTCGATCGAGGTGTCTATCTCACTCTATGCTTTTTCCAACCCAAAAGTGACCTTAATCCCGATCATCAAAAACTCTATCAACAGAATAGATTTGCTGTTGTAAGACAACTTCATTATTCAAATCAGAACGAGAACTCAATTGATATGGTTCTCTTCTTAAACGGTCTTCCGCTGATTACGATGGAACTGAAGAACCAGTTGACAGGACAGAACATCGTTCACTCCCAGAATCAGTATAGAAACGACAGGGACCCAAGAGAACATCTGCTCCGGTTCAAACGATGCGCCGTTCATTTCTGCGTAGATAACAACGCAGTCTCGATGACTACCAAGCTGGAAGGTGAAAAAACTTCCTTCCTCCCCTACAACCGGGACCTGGAAAATCCACCGGTAGAGAGTGGATACAGAACCAAATATCTCTGGGAAGACATGCTGGCACCGGACTCGGTTCTGGACATTCTTGAGAACTTCGTCCATGTATCCCAAGAGAAAAGATATTTCTTCAACGAAAACAAACAAAAAATTGATGCAAAAACATCTGAAGTTCTCATCTTTCCCCGCTACCATCAACTCGACCTTATAAGGAAATTCAGAAATCAGATAAAAGAGGACGGAACGGGTAAGAACTACCTTGTTCAGCACACCACCGGTTCGGGCAAGTCATACTCGATCGGCTGGCTGGCGCACACATTAACTTCCCTTTACCGTTCAAAAGATGATAAAAAGCGGATGTTCGACACCATAGTCGTCGTGACCGATAGGACGGTTCTCGATGATCAGTTAAGAAACACCGTCCGGTCGCTTGAGAAAACCGCCGGAGTCGTAAGTGGCGTCGATAAAGATTCCGGGCAACTGAAGGCTTTTCTCGAACAGGGTAAAGACATAGTAATTTCCACGATCCAGAAGTTTCCTTTCATCTCGGAAACAATCTCCTCATTGGGCCACAGGACTTTCGCCGTCATAATTGACGAGGTTCATTCGAGCCAGAGCGGCGAACTCTCAAAAGAACTTAAAAAATCTCTCTCTAAAACAGGAGATGATGACGACGAGTTTGACTACGAGGAGATGTTAAGACAGGAGATTAAAAACCGTGGAAGACAGAACCACATATCTTTCTTCGGGTTCACCGGAACTCCCAAAGACAAGACTTTGGAACTTTTCGGAACCAAGACCGAAGATGGAAAATTCATACCGTTCCATATTTACTCAATGTACCAGTCAATCCATGAAGGCTTCACCCTTGACGTTCTTCAGAATTACACGACTTACAAGCGATATTTCAAGATAAAGCAGGTAAGAGACAACGAGATGGAGATTCCCGTATCCGAGGGCAAAAAAGAACTCGTCAGATACGTGGATTCCCATGAACAGACGATCCGCTACAAGGTCAATATCATGCTGGATCACTGGATCAACAAGGGGTCGAAGGAGATCAGGGGTCAATCAAGAGGCATGATTGTCACCAGGTCACGGAAGCAATGCGTACTTTACTTCAAGGAAGTAAATGCCCAACTTAAGCAGCGAGGAATCAGCTACAGGTCTCTGGTTGGATTCTCGGGCGAAGTGACTCTGGACGGTGAAAAATACACCGAGCATTCGCTTAACCATACAGTAGAACATCAAGGCGACATCCCTCTTGGGTTGAAGAATCCTAAATTCCGCCTTTTGATCGTGGCGAACAAATTCCAGACCGGGTTTGACGAACCGCTTGTTCAGTCAATGTATGTCGATAAGATTCTCGGAGGAGTTCAGTGCGTACAGACTCTCTCAAGGCTTAACAGGACCACTTCGGGCAAGACGGAAACTTTCGTGCTGGACTTCGTGAATACTCCCGATGATATCCGAGAGTCCTTTCAGACATTCTATCAGTCAACGATCCTTGAAGGCGAAACCGATCCTAATCGTCTCTACGATATACAAAGAGAAATCTACAATTTCCATTTATATACGCATGAAGACGTAAATCGCTTCTGCCAAGTCTTTTATGACCGAAACCGCGATGAAGGGGATCTGCATCCGGTTCTTGACGGGGTAGTTGATCAGTTCAAGAAAATTGAAGACAGGGAACTAAGAGAAGATTTCCACTCGAAAATCCAATCGTTTATCCGGATGTACGGATACCTGTCCCAGATAATAAACTTCACCGATATTGAGCTTGAAAAATCGTTTGTATTTTTCAAATATCTGAACAAGAAACTTCCGAAGCGTGAATCTGAGAGATTCGACATCAGCGATACCGTAGATCTCGATTCGCTTCGCATACAGAAGATCCATGAGAGTGTCGGGAAACTTGAGAAAACCGATACTTCTCTCACCCCTCCCGAGTTTGAAGGAGGTGCTGTCTCTGAGCCGGAATTTGATCTGCTTTCAGAAATCATAACCCAGGTGAACAGGCTTTATGGAGTGAACCTTACGGAGGAAGACAGGCTTGATCTGTTCCGATTGCGGAAACGTTTAAACGACGATGCCGAGGTGGCAAAGTACATGAATGAGGATAATACTGAAGAGAACAAGAGAAATTTCTTTGCAAAACAGTTTGACAGCATGCTGATTGACTACGTAAATGAGAGGTTTGATTTCTACAAGAAAGTAGGAGAAAACCAGTCAATCAAGAACATGATATGCCAGATGCTTTACTCCGGCTATCAGCAAGACAGACCATTGATGGTACTGGGAGATTCCGAATGAAAGTACTTGTCGTAGGAGGCGGGGGAAGGGAACACGCTCTCTGCTGGAAAATAAGCCAAAGCCCTCTTGTGGAGAAAACCTACTGTGCTCCCGGAAACGCCGGGATAAGCCGCCATGCCGAGTGTGTGGCTATCGGCGTCGGAGATTTTGATTCGCTTGCGCAGTTCGTCAAGAAAGAGTCGGTGGATCTTACGGTTGTCGGTCCCGAACAGCCTCTTTGCGAAGGAATAACAGATTTTTTTGAAAAAGAGGGTCTTTTGGTCTTTGGTCCCTCTAAAGCCGCGGCGGAGCTTGAAGGAAGCAAGAGTTTCTCAAAAAACCTGATGAAGAAATACGGAATTCCAACCGGAGAATATTCCGTGTTCACCGATATCGGACAGGCGATTGCCAAGGTAAGGGAAAGCGAGCCTCCTTTTGTGGTGAAGGCAGACGGTCTCGCGGCCGGCAAAGGCGTTATCATATGCGCTTCTCAAGTGGAGGGCGAGGATGCGCTTCGTTCAATGATGGAGCGTGCAGCGTTCGGCGAGGCAGGGACTAAGGTCGTGATAGAGGAATTTCTTGCGGGCGAGGAGGCTTCTTTTTTCGCCTTTACCGACGGGGAAACCGTACTTCCTCTGGAGCCTTCTCAAGACCATAAGCCAATTTTTGACGGAGACAAGGGGCCGAATACAGGAGGCATGGGGGCTTACACTCCTGCCCCCGTGGTTACCGACCAGCTTAGGCAGAGAATAATTGACGAAGTCATGGTTCCAACCGTCCAAGCGATGAAATCCGAGGGGAGAACTTACAGGGGAATTCTCTACGCTGGACTGATGATAAAGGACGATGACCTCAAGGTGCTTGAATTCAACTGCCGCTTCGGTGACCCCGAAGCCCAGCCTCTTCTTATGAGAATGGGATCGGACATCGTTCCTATTCTTTATTCAATAGCCCGTGGCGAGATGAAAGCGGATCCCATAGAATGGAAAGACGGCTTCTGTGTGTGCGTAGTCATGGCTTCAAGGGGCTATCCCGGAAGTTATGATAAGGGGGTTGAACTTAAAAAACTAAAGGATTTTAAAGACACTAGCGAGACAGTAATTTTTCATGCCGGAACTGCTTTTTCTGGAGATAAACTCGTTACAAGCGGCGGAAGGGTTCTCGGAGTCACTTCTTTCGGTAGTACTATAGAGGAATCCATACAGAGTGCTTATGAGACCGTCAATTTCGTTTCCGATGAAAATCTGGTTTACAGAACGGATATAGGAAAGAAAGCGCTTTTGCGCATTGCAAACCAGAAACTTAATCACAAAATACAGAAGATTTTAGATAAATGTAGCAAAGGAAAATATATTTTTCGCGGCGAAAAAGAGTGTTATGACAAAGTATCTTCAAACTTATACAGATATTATAGCGAATTGTATAAAACTAGAGGGCAGCCCCTTGATAATAATTTTCCTGTCTCAAAATTAGAAAAAGAGATTGTTGACAGAGCAAAAAGGCACATTCGTCTTGACGCTCCAAATATTGAGGTTCTGACACAATTACAACATCATGGTGGGAAAACCACCTTGATCGACTTTACTAAGAATATCTATGTTGCTTTGTTTTTTGCCTGTAATGGAAGTTTTGATAAAGACGGCAGGATAGTCTTACTCAGTACATCCGGAATACCAGAACAAACCGATATTGATTATGAAAAGGAGAATGAATACACGATAGTTCGTCCCACAAGTAAAAACCCGCGAGTTGTTTTCCAAAATAGCATATTTCTTCACGTCACTAAGGGGTTTATGGAAACAGGCAAATATGAAATCTTTAAAGTTGAAAAAGATTTAAAAAAAGAATTCCTAGATTATTTACGTCAATACTTTGGTATAGAAAGCGAAAGTATCTACAATGACATACAGGGCTTTATTGAGAATCAGGAGAATTACCCGGATGCGGAAGCAGAATTTTATCTAGGAGTAATGCGCCATGATGAAGATTTATTTGGTAAAGCCGTAACACATTACAACGAAGCCGTAAGATTAAAACCTCAATTCGCCGAAGCGTATTTCAACCGCGCAGTTGCAAAGGCTGATCTGAAAGAAGTAGAAGAAGCTATTAGGGATTATGACCAAGCTATAGAATTGAGGCCTGAATTTGTTAAGGCATATGTTAACAGAGGTAATATGAAGACTCAATTGGGTAAATTTGAGGAAGCTGTTGAAGATCTTGATCAAGCATTAAAACTAAGCTCCGAACATGTCGAAGCGTATACAAACCGCGGTTACACGAAAACCCTCTTGGGCAGGCTGGAAGAAGCTATTAAAGATTACAACCAAGCTATAGAATTAAAGCCTGATAACGAGACATATACTAATCGAGGTTCTGCAAAAGTTGCTTCGGGGTGCCCAGAAGAAGGTATAAAAGATTTCGACAAAGCTATAGAACTGAATCCCAAATCCGCCAGAGCATATTATAATCGAGGGCTTGCCAGACTTTCCATGGGTAATCCGGAAGAAGCCATAAGAGATTTTGACAAATCTATAGAATTAGATCCTAAACATATGGAAACATACATCAATCGAGGCTCCATGAAAGTCGTTTTGGGCAATTATGAGGAAGCTATAAAAGATTTTGACAAGGCTGTAGAGCTAAGTCCCCTACGCGCTGGAGGATATTTCAACCGAGGCAATGTTAAAGTCCGCTTGGGCAACTATGAGGAAGCTATAAAAGATTTTGACAAATCTATAGAATTAGAACCCTTATCTGCGGAAGCATATTACAGTCGAGGCAAGGTCAGAACTCACTTGGGCTATGAGAAAGAAGCTGGAAAAGATTTCGATAAAGCAAAAAAGTTAGATCCTGAGAAGTATTCATAATAATTTCGGTGAGTACGGTCTGAAACTGAATTCATTGGTTCACAAAACCGATTTCTAAACGATGGGCCAAAATAGTTAAGTCTTTCTTCACCAACGACCCCAAGCCTAAAAAATCTTTCGAGAAAACCGAAAAAGCAACCATTTTTCCGCAAAGCATTATAGCTTGACTAGCATCGTATATAGCCCCGAAAATTTTTTGTTGAAAACCTGTTTTCTTTCTGTAATATAGTCCTTCCCTCGATTTGGGATTTAGCGGTTTTTTCCGTTTTTTCATTTGACATCCGTCCGTTATAAAGCTTATAATAATCGGATTACCCAAATTTGGGAGAGGATGATTTTATGCCTACGATAAGCCAGTTGCTTAACAAGGGAAGAGAGACGGTTAAGAAGAAAAGCAAGGCCAGAGCTCTTCAGAGATGTCCCCAGCGAAGGGGGGTTTGCGTGAGGGTTTACACCACCACTCCAAAAAAGCCTAACTCCGCGCTTAGGAAGGTCGCTAGGATAAGGCTTACAAACGGCATAGAGGTCACAGGATACATACCCGGAGAAGGACACACGCTGCAGGAGCACTCCGTTGTGCTAGTCAGGGGGGGCAGGGTGAAAGATCTTCCCGGAGTTAGATACCACATAGTCAGGGGAACTCTTGACTCAACTGGAGTTGAAAACAGAAGAAACGGGAGATCCAAATACGGAGCCAAAAAGCCTAAGTAACAGGCGGGAAGCAGCAGATGCCGAGAAAAGGTAGGGTAGCAAGAAAAAAACTGGCTCCGGATTCCAGAACTGGAGATCCGATAGTCGCCAAGTTTATAAACAGCCTGATGTACGACGGCAAGAAGAGCAAGGCGGAAAAAATCTTCTACGATTCTCTTGACAAGATAAGCGAAAAAACCGGAAAGGACCCGCTTGAAGTGTTTCACGATGCTCTTGACAGGGTGAAGCCCTCGGTCGAGGTAAGGTCAAGACGCGTCGGCGGAGCTAACTATCAGGTTCCCATGGAAGTGAGTTCCTTCAGAAGGCAGTCCCTTGGGATCAGATGGCTCATAAATTCCTCCCGCTCAAGATCAGAAAAATCGATGGTAGACAAGCTTTCTTCGGAAATAATTGACGCCCATAACAACAGGGGCAATGCCGTGAAGAAGAAAGAGGATATTCACAGAATGGCCGAGGCCAACAGGGCCTTTGCCCACTACAGGTGGTAATTCCCCGGAGGATTAAGGTGTCAGAACAGATATTCCCCATAGACAGGGTGAGAAACATCGGAATTGTTGCTCACATAGACGCTGGCAAGACCACCACTACTGAAAGAATACTTTTCTATACTGGCATAACCTACAAAATCGGCGAGGTGCACGAAGGCGCGGCGACCATGGACTGGATGGAGCAGGAGCGCGAAAGGGGCATCACCATTACTTCCGCTACCACTACGTGTTTCTGGAAGGACTGCAGGATAAACATCATAGATACTCCCGGCCACGTTGATTTCACCATAGAGGTTGAAAGATCGCTCAAAGTGCTTGACGGGGCAGTGGTTGTGTTTGACTGCGTCGGAGGAGTCGAACCTCAGACCGAGACGGTTTGGGGACAGGCCGACCGGTATTCAGTTCCAAGAATGTGTTTTGTGAACAAGATGGACAGGGTCGGGGCGGATTTCTACAAGGTCGTGGACCAGATAGTTGAAAGGCTTAACGCCAATCCCGTGTGTCTTCAGATTCCCTGGTTTGACGGCGACGACTTCACCGGAATAGTTGACCTGATAAGGATGAAAATGGCGGTCTGGGACGGGGAAAGCCTTGGGGCCAAGTTTGAATTCATAGATATTCCCGAGGACACCAAGGAGCAGGCGGCCGAGTACAGGGAGAAACTTATAGAAGCCCTCTCGGATAACGACGAGGAGATAATGGAGCTTTATCTCGACGGGGAGGATGTCCCCGAAGAGATGATCCGGAAATCCATAAGACGACAGACAATCGACGCGACCATAGTCCCGGTTATGCTGGGATCGGCTTTTAAGAACAAGGGAGTGCAACTCCTGCTTGACGCCGTTGTGGAATACATGCCTGCTCCCGTGGATCTGCCACCGGTAAAAGGCATTCATCCCAAAACCGATGAGGAAGTCGAAAGAAACCCCGACAAAGAAGAGCCCTTCTCCGCGCTTGCGTTTAAGATCATGTCGGACCCGTTCGTCGGCCAGCTTACCTACCTCCGGGTTTATTCAGGCAAACTGAAATCAGGCACCATCGTCTACAATTCGTCCAATCTTAAGAATGAGAAAATCGGAAGACTTCTTCGCATGCACGCGGAAAAACGCGAGGATATAAAAGAGGTTGAGGCCGGCGGTATAGCGGCTGCGGTTGGGCTTAAGAACACTCTTACGGGCGATACCCTGTGCTCGGATTCAAATCCCGTCATACTTGAGAGTCTTCATATCTCGGACCCGGTAATTTCGATTGCAATAGAACCTAAGTCAAACGCCGACCAGGAGAGACTCGGTCTCTCGCTTAGCAAGCTTGCAATGGAGGATCCTTCCTTCAAGGTGAAAACCGATGAGGAGACCCGTCAGACGGTAATTTCCGGCATGGGGGAGCTTCACCTTGAGATAATCGTCGACAGGCTTAAAAGGGAATTCAAGGTAGATGCGAACGTAGGGAGGCCTCAGGTTGCTTACAGAGAGACGATAACCGACACTTCTCAAACCGAAGGGAAGTACATAAGACAGACCGGTGGGCGTGGTCAGTACGGCCACGTGAAGATAAGGGTGGAGCCTCTTGAGAGGGGTGAAGGATTTCAGTTCCACGATCAGATAAAGGGAGGGGTGATTCCCAAGGAGTTTATTCCCGCGGTGGAGAAAGGAATAGTCGAGGCCATGGATACTGGAGTTGTCTCCGGGTATCCGGTTGTCGACGTGGCGGTCACTCTTTACGACGGTTCTTTTCACGATGTCGATTCCTCGGAGATCGCTTTTAAGATCGCCGGTTCCATGGCATTTAAGGAGGCGATTCATAAATCTTCTCCGGTTGTGCTTGAGCCCGTAATGAAGCTTGAGGTGGTTGTTCCCGAAGCTCACATGGGAACTGTCATAGGTGATCTGAGTTCAAGGCGCGGAAGAGTAAGCAGTACGGAAATGAGAGGTGCTATGCAGGCGGTAAAGGCGGAAGTTCCGCTTGGCGAAATGTTCGGTTACGCGACCCACTTGAGGTCAATGACCGAAGGCAGGGGATTGTTCACTATGGAATTTTCCCATTATTTCGCCCTGCCCGCCAACATAGCCGAAGAGTTAAAACAGGCAGCCAATGTCAGCTGATATTTTTATGTTCTTTTTAACAAGGAGGTCAACGAGAGATGTCTAAGGCGAAGTTTGAGAGGGGGAAGCCGCATTTAAACATAGGTACGATAGGCCATGTGGATCATGGCAAGACTACTTTAACGGCGGCGATAACGAGCATACTGTCAAAGCGAGGGCAGGCGGAGTACGTGGAGTTTGACAACATAGACAAGGCGCCAGAGGAGAGGGAGAGGGGGATAACGATAAACATAGCGCACGTTGAGTATGAAACGGACATCAGGCACTACGCGCACGTGGACTGTCCCGGTCACGCTGACTACGTGAAGAACATGATAACGGGGGCTGCGCAGATGGACGGTGCTGTGTTGGTGGTGAGCGCGCCTGACGGGCCTATGCCTCAGACAAGGGAGCACATACTGTTAGCAAGGCAGGTAGGGGTGCCGTACATAGTGGTGGCGCTTAACAAGGTAGACATGCTTGATGACGAGGAGTTGCTTGAGCTTGTGGAGCTTGAGATAAGGGAGCTTCTAAGCGAGTACGGGTTTCCAGGGGATGACATACCAGTGGTTAAGGTAAGCGCGCTTAAGGCGATAGAGGGAGATGAGGGGGCGGCAGAGCAGGTAGTGGAGTTAATGAATCAGATAGACAGTTATGTTCCGGAGCCCGAGAGGGACATGGACAAGCCGTTTTTGATGGCGATAGAGGATGTGTTCACGATATCGGGGAGGGGCACGGTGGTAACTGGGAGAGTGGAGAGGGGTAGGATAGTAGCTGGGAACGAGATAGAGATAGTGGGGTTTAAAGATACGACGAAGACTGTGGCTACGAGTTTGGAGATGTTCCGCAAGATACTTGACGATGCGCAGGCTGGGGACAACGTGGGAGTGTTGCTGAGGGGTACGGGGAAGGATGAAGTGGAGAGGGGGCAGGTGTTGAGTGCTCCTGGGAGCATAAAGCCACACAGGAAGTTCAAGGCTGAGGTGTACGTATTGAAGAAGGAGGAGGGGGGAAGGCACACGCCGTTTTTCCCTGGGTACAGGCCTCAGTTTTATTTAAGGACAACGGACGTGACAGGGGCGGTGATATTGCCTGAGGGGGTGGAGATGGTGATGCCAGGGGACAATGTGGGCATGGAAGTGGAGTTGATAGCACCGGTGGCGATGGAGGAGCAGTTACGTTTTGCGATAAGAGAGGGTGGAAGAACAGTAGGGGCAGGCGTAGTAACGGAAATCATTGAGTGATGAGTAAGGCTTCGAAGATAAGAATAAAGCTTAAGTCTTTTGACTACAGGCTTCTTGATAATTCAACGGAAGAAATTGTCGATACCGCCAAGAGAACGGGTGCGAGAATAGCCGGCCCGGTTCCGCTTCCTACCAGTATAAACAGGTACTGCGTGCTGCGCGGTCCTCACGTGAACAAGAATTCAAGAGAGCATTTCGAAATAAGAACGCACAAAAGACTTGTAGACATACTTGAGCCTACACAGCAGACAATAGATGAACTTATGAAACTAAACCTTGCTTCGGGTGTGGAAGTGGAGATAAAACTAACGGGTTCGTAAAAAATGATTCAGGGAATTATAGGAACAAAAAAGGGAATGACCGAGTTTTTCAACGATGACATGGTCAAGGTCATTACTACGGTAGTTGAAGCGGGTCCGTGCTTCGTGGTTTCGAAAAAAACCAAGGACTCAGACGGCTACGACGCTGTTCAGCTCGGTTTTGGGGAAGTAAAACCCCAGCGGCTCACGCGTCCCATGAAGGGACATTTCACAAAAGCCGGAGTGAACCCTACTGCGAAGCTTAAAGAGTTTTCCGCCACGGTTGATGATTACGAGGTGGGGGACTTGGTAAAAGTTGACATTTTCAAGGTTGGAGATGTTCTAGACGTCACGGCTAAAAGCAAGGGAAAGGGATTCGCCGGGACCATAAAACGTTACAATTTCTCAAGGCAGCCAATGTCCCACGGCGGCATGGCCCACAGGAGACCCGGCTCCATAGGACAGGCATCATCTCCGGCCAAGGTGTGGAAAGGGTTGAAAATGCCGGGGCGAATGGGTGGAAAGAATGTAACAGTTCAGGGCGTCAGGGTGGTTGACATAGATGTTGAGAGAAATCTTCTTTTCGTAAAGGGGTCGGTTCCGGGCCCGGTGGGAGGAACGCTTTTTCTCCGGCACACGTCAAAGGGGGCGAAAGATGCTCCAAGTTGACGTATATGACATCGCCAGGAAAAAGGTGGGGACAATAGAACTTCGCTCCGAAATATTTGAAGCTCCAGTGAAAAAGCACTTGCTCCATGAAGTAGTCAATTGGCAGCTTGCCAAAAAAAGGGCCGGAACCTCGTCCACCAAGACAAGAGCTGAAGTCCGAGGCGGCGGAGCAAAGCCATGGAAGCAGAAACACACAGGACGCGCAAGGGCGGGATCCAGGCGTTCCCCGATCTGGCGCAAGGGTGGAGTAGTTTTTGGACCGAAACCGAAAGACTGGTCTTACTCGATTCCGAAAAAGGTGAGAAAAGGGGCACTTGTTTCCGCTCTCTCAAGCCGTTTCGGCGAAGGTGCCATAGTTGTGCTCGACAGTTTTGAGCTTCCGGAGATAAAGACTAGGCAGGTGGCGAAATTCATGAAGGATTTTGAATTTTCCCAAGCTCTTGTGATTGTCAGTTCGGATAACGAGAATCTCCACAAGTCGGCAAGGAACATACCTGACGTAAAGGTGCTCAGGGATGACGGGCTTAATGTATACGACCTTCTCAGGCACAAGAACATAGTCATGGTGCGGGATTCGGTTGAAAAAATCCAGGAGAGACTATCATGAAAGATCCCCGTTCGGTCATAAAACTTCCTGTGATTACCGAGAAAAGCACAGAAGCCAGGGAAGACGGCTGGTATGTTTTTTCCGTAGACAGAAGATGCAACAAAAAGGAGATACAGGATTCCGTCGAGAAGATTTTCGGCGTCAAGGTGGACAAGGTGAGAACCCTTGTGCTTCCTGGAAAAAGGGTGAAAAGATTCGGCAGGGTCGTAGGAAAGAGGTCAGCGGTTAAAAAGGCTTACGTTAAGCTCAGAGAGGGAGAAATCAACCTGTTTGAGGGAGTTTGATCATGGGAGTAAAAAAATACAATCCCACATCTCCGGGAAGAAGGTTCATGTCCGGGTTTGATTTTGAGGAGGTAACCTCAAAAAAGCCCCACAAATCCCTTACGGTTTCTCTTAAAAAGAACTCAGGACGCAACTCGAATGGAAGGATTACCAGCTTCAGGAAAGGCGGCGGTCACAAGAAACGCTACAGAATAATAGACTTCAAAAGAGACAAACACGGCATACCCGCCAGAGTTGTCTCGCTGGAGTATGATCCGTATCGCTCGGCTAGAATTGCTCTTCTGTCCTATGCTGACGGTGAAAAAAGATATATCATAGCCCCTGCCGGCCTTAAAGTGGGTGATGAACTAAATTCCGGACCCGGGGTGGAAGTTTCAAACGGAAATGCTCTTCCCATAGAGAATATTCCCGTGGGTACGGTTATTCACAACATAGAAATGAGGCCCGGAGGCGGAGGAAAGCTGGTTCGTTCCGCAGGTTCGGCAGCGCAGATTGTCGCAAAAGACGGTAACTATGCCCAGATAAAACTCGCTTCTGGGGAAATAAGGCTGATTCATCTTCGGTGCATGGCTACCGTGGGAAGGATCGGAAACGCCGAGAACGAGCTTATAGTCTGGGGGAAGGCGGGGAGGTCCCGTCACAAGGGCATAAGACCCACGGTTCGCGGGGTGGCGATGAATCCAGTTGATCATCCCCATGGCGGAGGAGAAGGCAAGGCGACCAAGGGAAACCCTCATCCTGTTTCTCCTTGGGGATGGATTACGATAGGAAAGAAGACGAGAAACAACAAGAGAATGGACAAATATATAGTTAAGCCGAGAAGGGTTGGCTACGGAATGGATTAATCGCGGGAGCTTCAGATGGCAAGATCAAGCAAAAAGGGACTGTATGTGCACGAAAAGCTTATGAAGAAAGTTGAGCAGGCACAGAGTTCCGGGAGTCAGAGAATCATCAGGACCTGGTCAAGAGCTTCGATGATAATACCCGAGATGATAGGAATGACTTTCGCGGTTCACAACGGAACGAGGTTTATTCCCGTGTTCGTGTCTGAACAGATGGTAGGACATAAACTGGGCGAGTTTTCTCCCACGAGGACTTACCATGGTCATGCGGGTGATAGAAAAGCTAGAAAAAGATAGTAACGACGAGAGATAGCAGATGGTTTCTAAAGCAGTACATAAATATGCCAGAGTGTCGCCGAAGAAGGCTAGGGTGGTTCTTGACCTCATAAGGGGAAAAAGCGTGGAGGAAGCTTCCTCGATTCTGCTTTCCGCTCGCAGGAGGGTCTCGCCGCTACTCTCTAAGCTGCTTAAATCGGCTGTGGCCAACGCCTCTGAGAAAGGATACAGCGACATCGACTCCCTTTACATAAAGGAAGTCTACGCAACCCAGGGTCCGACACTTAAGCGTTTTAGGGCCAGGGCGATGGGAAGGGCTTTTGCCCGTAAAACCAGGATGAGTCATATAACGATAGTACTTGAACAGAGGGGATTCTGAATTGGGACAGAAAATTAATCCTATAGGACTTCGTATTGGAATAACCAAGTCATGGGATTCCAAGTGGTTTGCCGAGAAACAGATGTACAGGACTCTGCTCAAAGAGGATATAGACATCCGTAACTATGTGAAGAAGACCTTTTATCAGGCGGCCATATCGAACATTGAGATTGAAAGGGCCGCGGCGGACAAGGTCAGGATTCTAGTGTATGCGGCAAGGCCCGGGATCATCATAGGAAGAAAGGGTCAGGAGATAGAGCAACTCAAGAAAAAGCTCCAGCAGATGACCGGAAAAGGCATATTTCTTGACATAAGGGAAGTAAAGAGACCCGAAACCGATGCCCAGCTTGTTGCTGAGAACCTTGCCCTTCAGCTTGAAAGAAGGGTTGCATACAGAAGGGCCATGAAAAGGGTGCTTTCATCCTCTATCCGAGCCGGGGTTCTAGGAATAAAAGTCATGGTTGCCGGGCGTCTCGGCGGAGCCGAAATAGCGAGAAGGGAATGGTACAGGGAGGGAAGAGTGCCCCTCGGTACGCTCCGTGCGGATCTTGACTACGGGGTTGCCGAAGCGTCAACCACCTACGGAGTGATAGGCGTAAAGGTCTGGATATTCAAAGGCGAGATAATACAGAAAAAGACTAAAGAGAGAGCAGGTGAAATTCCTGAGAGTGTAGATACCGATGCTTCAGCCTAAGAAGACAAAGTACAGAAAACAGTTCAAGGGAAGAAACCGAGGAGCGGCGACCCGGGGAACGACGTTCGCCTTCGGCGACCTTGCGCTTCAGACGTTGGAAAACGGGACGATTACCTCAAGGCAGATAGAAGCCGCCCGTATTGCGATCACAAGACACGTGAAAAGGGGAGCAAATCTCTGGATAAGGATATTCCCCTATAAACCTGTTACCAAGAAGCCTGCAGAGACCAGAATGGGAAAGGGAAAGGGGGATGTGGACAAGTACGTGGCGCCAGTAAAAAGAGGACAGTTTCTTTACGAAATATCGGGAGTAAGCGAAGAACTTGCACGCTCAGCCTTAAGGCTTGCTTCCTATAAGCTTCCTCTTAGAACCAGGATAGTGTCCAGAAGCGAGGAGGAATTTATCTGATGGCAACGAACGCGGAAGAACTAAGAAACCTCACGCCCGAGGAACTGAACAAGCGCCATCGTGATGCGAATGAAGAGCTTTTCAATGTCAGAATACAGGTCGCCACTGGACAGAACCCCAACAATGCGAGGGTAAAGCAGCTGAGAAGGGAGATTGCGAGGATACTTACCATAAAAAAACAGCGGGATACGGCTTCGGGGAGTTAATTCTATGGAAAGAGGAAAGTTAAAGACCAGAACGGGAATTGTGGTAGGTAACAAGATGGACAAGACCGCGGTCGTGGAAGTACAGCGGATCAAAAGTCACGGTCGATATAAAAAGCAGATAAGAACCAGCAAGCGATTTAAGGTCCATGATGAGCGCAACGAGTGCAACATAGGAGACAAGGTCACAATAATAGAGTCAAGGCCCCACAGCAAAACCAAGAGGTGGAGGCTGGGCAAAGTGGTCAGTCAGGCCGCAAGCGCGTAGGACGTGGTTTTTGATTCTTCGGACTACGGGAGAAAAAAATGATTCAGTCAAGCACATATCTGGACTCGGCGGATAACACAGGGGCCAAAAGGCTTTTCTGCATAAAGGTCCTGGGAGGTTCCGGAAGAAAGTACGCGCGGCTTGGAGATGTTGTTGTGGTTTCGGTCAAGCAGGCAATTCCGAAGTCCAAGGTGGAGAAAGGTTCTGTGTACAAAGCCGTGATAGTAAGGGTGAGGAAGGAACAGAGAAGACCGGATGGTACGTATGTGCGCTTTGATAACAATGCCGCCGTTATAATAGACAAGGAAAACGAACCGATAGGTACGAGGGTTTTCGGACCGATCGCACGTGAACTGAGGCTCAAGGGTTTTATGAAAATTATCTCGCTTGCTCCGGAGGTCGTTTGAACATGTCATCTGGAAAGAGAAAGTTTCACATAAGGGCCGGGGATACGGTTTACGTGGTTGCGGGCAAGGAGAAAGGGAAGACCGGCAAGGTGCTGAGAATTGACAGAAACGTCGAAAAGGCCTTTGTCGAGAAGCTCAATATCATAAAGAGACACAACCGTCCGACGCAGAAAAACCCCGCTGGCGGAATCATCGAGAAAGAGGCCGGAATCCATATCTCGAATCTGATGCTGTACGATTCTGAGAGCAGTCGGCCGGTAAAGATTGGGTATAGAACCGGCGAGGACGGTAAGAAGGTAAGGTACAACAGAAGGACTGGAAAGGAAATCTGAGAAAATGGTTCCGAGAATAAAGACCCTATATAAGAGCGAGGTCGTACCTGCACTGATTGAAAAGTTTTCCTACGGAAACACTATGCAGGTTCCGAGGCTTGAGAAAATAGTAGTGAACATGGGGCTTGGGAGACTTAGTGAAGCCGGGAGACAGACAAAGGTAATAGATGAAGCCGTCTCGGAACTTGCGGATATAACAGGACAAAGGCCGGTGATTACCAAGGCGCGGAAGTCAGTTGCGGGTTTCAAGCTCAGAGAAGGCCAGCCGATAGGCTGCATGGTTACGCTCCGGGGAGAGAGAATGTATGAGTTTTTCGACCGTTTGGTGAACCTCGCCCTTCCAAGAGTCAGGGATTTTAAAGGACTGTCGCCACGGGCTTTTGACGGTTCCGGCAACTATACTCTGGGAATAAGGGAGCACTTGGTTTTTCCTGAAATAGATTACAGCAAGGTTCAGTACAACAAGGGAATGAATATTAGTCTGATTACCACTTCGAAAACCGATGCCGAGGCCATGGAACTTCTTGCCGGTCTCGGAGTGCCGTTTGCGAATAATTAGAAGAGAGGAATTATGGCCAGAAAAGCATTACTTGAGAAATCGAAGAGAGAGCCGAAGTTTCGCGTGCGTGCGGTTAACCGTTGCGTACTTTGCGGGAGACCGAGAGGTTTCATGAGAAAATTCGGCCTCTGCAGGGTCTGTTTCAGGGATCTTGCCAGCAAGGGACATCTTCCGGGCGTGAGAAAAGCAAGTTTTTAAGAAACACTTTGGAGAAAAAATGACGGATCCGATTGCAGATATGTTAACCAGAATAAGGAACGCCTTTATGGCGGGTCACGATCAGGTCGAGATTCCCGGTTCGGTTATAAAAGGCGAGATTGCCAGGGTTCTTACTGAAGAAGGCTACGTGGAGAGTTATAAAATTACTGAAGAAGGGGTAAAGAAAACCATAAGCATCAAGCTGAAATACGGTCCTGACGGCAAGGCGGCAGTAGATGAGATAAAGAGGATAAGCAAGCCATCAAGAAGGGTTTACGTTGGCAAAGATGATATTCCGAGGGTCAGGGGCGGAATGGGAATTTCAATACTTTCTACTTCAAGAGGAATAATGACGGGGGTTGCCGCAAGGAGCAAAAGTATAGGCGGGGAGATTCTCTGCACGGTGATCTGAGGACAGACGAATGTCAAGAATAGGAACAAAACCAGTGGTTATTCCCGACGGGGTAACGGCGACGCCCAGACGGGGGGCTATCGAAATCAAGGGGCCAAGGGGAAGTCTTAAGGTTACCGTGCCCGAGGGAATAAAAGCCGTACTTGAGGACGGAACCGTGGTTGTTTCCAGGCAAAGCGAAGAGAAAAGGATAAAGTCTTTTCACGGTCTTACGCGAAGCCTTATTAACAATTCAGTAATAGGGGTGAGCGAAGGATTTACCAAGGTGCTCCGCATAACCGGTACGGGTTACAAGGCGGATCTCTTGGGGAAAACGGGACTCAGGCTTTCACTCGGTTACTCCCATCCGGTTGATTTTGCACTTCCCCAAGGCATAGAGGCAACCGTGGAGGAACGGGGCACTCTGCTCTCGCTTCATGGAATTGACAAGCAACTCGTGGGGGAGACCGCGGCACGCATAAGAAAGATAAGACCACCCGATTCCTATAAGGGCAAGGGTGTTCGTTACGAAGGTGAGAAGTTGAGGCTTAAACCCGGAAAAGCTGGAGCGGCTACTAAGTAATGATAAAAAAGAAAAGCAGAAATCTGGCGCGTAAAAGAAGACACCTTGCTGTGAGGAAGAAGATAAACGGCACCGCGGAGATTCCTAGGGTTTCCGTTTTCCGCTCGGCAAGGCATATATACGCCCAATTAATAGATGATACCGCAGAAGTCACCCTTCTTCAGGCGTCAACGATGTTCTCTGAGACGAAAAAGAGGTTGTCTGCCGAGAGCATGAAGAAAACCGAGGTTGCCAAAGAGGTTGGAAAGCATCTCGGGGAGATGGCTGTTCAGAAGGGTATAACCAGGGTGCGTTTCGACAGAGGGGGTTACGCTTACCACGGAAGGATAAAGTCGCTTGCCGACGGGATCCGCGAGGCGGGAGTGGAGTTTTAGGAGAAAAATTAAAGGAGGCTTTGGTTTTGGCAGAGGAGAGAATAAATCCGGCAGAACTTGAATTGCAAGAAAAAGTGATTCACATAAGGAGGGTCGCTAAGGTGACCAAGGGTGGGAAAAGGTTCCACTTTACTGTTCTTGCCGTGGTCGGAAACTCCGACGGAATTGTGGGAGCTGGACTGGGAAAATCGAATGAGGTTCCTGATGCCGTAAGAAAGGCGGTTGAAAAAGCAAAGAAAACTCTAATAAGGGTGCCGCGCAACGGCGCCACCATACCGCACGGAATTCACACGGAATATGTGTCAAGCAAGGTTATGCTCCTGCCTGCTGCCCCGGGTACGGGCGTTATAGCGGGTGGTGCGGTGCGAGCCGTGGTCGAACTTGCCGGCATACACGATGTTCTCTCGAAAGTTGTCGGATCAAGGAACCCGCTTAATGTTGTTATGGCGGTTGTAAAGGGACTCTCGGAACTGCAGGTTCCCGAAGAAGTCGCGAAGACGAGGAACAAGGAGATAAAGGACCTTGATCTTCCCAATTACTATGGTGTGGTGCAGTAGAACGCACGCTTAACAATGGAGCGCAAAAGGAAATGTTAGACGAACTTTCACCGGCTAAGGGATCCAAAACAAAAAGAAAAAGGGTAGGAAGAGGTGCGGGTTCCCAAGGGAAGACCAGCGGAAGAGGGCACAAGGGCCAAGGGTCCCGTTCGGGGAAAGGGGTATCCAGATGGTTTGAAGGCGGTCAGACTCCACTCAAAATGAGAAGCCCGAAAAGGGGCTTTACAAACATATTCAAAAAACAGTACGACATAGTTAACTTAAAGGATCTTGAGCGTTTTGCGGATGCGGATTCGGTTACGATCCAGACGCTTGCCGAGGCGGGAATAGTAAGCGGCAAAAAACCCGTAAAACTCCTGGCCAACGGCGAGATTGCCTCGGCGCTCTCCATAACGGTTAACGCCTGTAGTGAGGCGGCCGCGCGCAAGATAAACGACGCGGGAGGAAAAGTGGAGATAGTATGAGCAGTAATGTCGCGTCACTTCCCAGGATTCCGGAGCTTAACAGGAAGCTTCTTTTTACAGCCGCAATGCTCGTTGTTTACAGAGCAGGGGTTTTCGTTCCGATTCCGGGAATCGATCCGGATCAGATTGCCAAGATGTTCGAGCAGACCCGCGGCACGATATTCGACATACTTAACATGTTTTCCGGGGGAGCACTTGAGCAGGCGTCGATTTTTGCCCTGGGGGTTATGCCCTACATTACCGCCTCAATCATCATGTCGCTTCTGGTAAAGGCCTTCCCTTCACTTGAAGCAATGCAGAAAGAAGGTGAAGCCGGAAAGAGAAGAATAAATCAGTATACAAGGTACGGTACGGTTCTTATATGTCTCGTTCAGGGTTTTATGCTTGCGGTTACCCTTGAGCGCGGCGGAGTAGGAGCGGCTACTGTCGGAAGTGCCGTCACAGACCCCGGTCTGATGTTCAAGATTACGGCAGTTCTCACGCTCACCGCGGGCGGACTTTTTGTTATGTGGCTTGGAGAGCAGATAACAGAGAACGGAATCGGAAACGGGGTATCTCTTCTTATCGCCGCATCGATAATCGCCAGTATTCCCGGGGCGTTCTGGAACCTCTCAAGGCTCGTTGGCACGGGCGAGATTACCGTTTTGGGGGTTTTGCTTATTTTTATTTTCCTAGGGTTTCTTATGGGTCTTATAGTTTACTTTGAGCGTTCCTACCGGAAAATACCGGTTCAGTACCCCAGAAGGGTCGTAGGGAGGAAGGTAATGGGAGGGCAGAGTTCCCATCTGCCTCTTAAAACCAATCCTTCGGGGGTTATTCCTCCGATCTTCGCCTCCTCGATCCTTATTTTCCCTGCTACGATTGTTACGTTTGCCGAAGTTCCAGCTCTTCGCACCTTCTCTGACCTTGTGTTTCAAAACGTGTTCGTATACAACTTGATCTTTGCCATACTCATAATATTTTTCGCCTTCTTCTATACTTCAATAATATACGACCCGGACGATCTCTCGGATAACCTGAGGAAAAACGGCGGAAACATACCGGGAATAAGGCCGGGCAGAAAGACATCGGAGTACATAGGCAATGTGCTCGGAAAAATTACTTTTATAGGGGCTATATACGTGGCGGCGGTCTGCGTGTTGCCGGCATTTCTTGAGAGAGAACCTTTTAATCTGCCGTTTTACTTCGGAGGCGTGTCACTTCTTATCGTAATAGGGGTAACGCTTGATTTCATGCAGCAGATCGAATCTTTTCTGATAACTCACAGTTATGAAGGATTTATGAAGAAGAGGGGAATGAAGGAACCCCAGAGATACAGATTCTGACGCAAGGGAGAAGACCAAAAGACTATGAGATTGATACTGTTTGGACCGCCTGGGGCCGGAAAGGGAACGCAGGCTGATTTCATCAGGGAAAAATACGAAGTTGAGCATATATCGACCGGTGATGTGCTACGTGAAGCCATGAAAAACGAGACCGAGGTCGGGCTTTACGCTAAGTCGTTCATGGACAAAGGGGAGCTCGTGCCTGATGAAGTCGTGACGGAAATAATAAGACAGAAAATCTCTGCGATCGGCGAGGGAGGCTTTATGCTTGACGGTTTTCCCAGAACCCTGGAGCAGGCAAGATCTCTTAACGGTATTCTCGCTGATGCCGGAATCGGTATTGACGCAGTTATTTCCCTCGAGGTTCCCGACGAGGAGGTTGTGCAGCGAATAACCAAACGCCAGAAAATAGAAGGCAGGCGGGACGACACGGAGAATGTGATAAGAAACAGGCTTAGAGTTTACAAGGATCAGACATCTCCCCTTAAGGATTTTTACGAAAAGACCGGCGTTCTGTGCGCAGTTGAGGGAGTAGGGCAGGTATCGGATATCGCCGGGAGAATAGACGGTGTGCTGAAGCAGTTCCAATAATGATTCGCTTGAAGAACAGAGAAGAGCTCAAACGCATGAGGGCTGCTGGCAAGGTGGTTTCCGAAGTGCTTATGAGGCTTGAGGAAGAGGCAAAGGAGGGAGTGACCACTTGGGAGCTTAACGAGATTGCGGAGAGAATGTGCGCAACAGGAGGCTTTAAGCCCGCTTTTAAGGGTTACGCGAATTATCCGGCGTCGGTGTGCTTTGCCCTTAACGAGGAGATAGTGCACGGTATTCCCTCGAAGAAAAAGGTGCTTAAGGACGGGGACATAGTAGGAATAGATTTCGGAGTACTGCTGGACGGTTATTACGCCGATTCGGCAATAACGGTTGCGGTCGGTAAAATCCGTCCTGTTGCCGAGAAACTGCTTCGGGTTACCAGGGATTCCCTATACAGGGGCATAGACATGGTGAAAAGTTCAAACAGAGTTCTGGATATATCAAAAGAGATACAGACCTATGTTGAAAATGAGGGTTTTTCTATAGTCAGAGATTTTGTTGGTCACGGAATAGGCAGAGAACTTCACGAGGAGCCGCAAGTGCCGAATTTTATTCCTCCGAATGGTAAGGGAGGAGGAATAAGACTTCGTTCTGGAATGGTCATGGCCATAGAACCTATGGTAAACGAGGGGTCGGAGAAAACGAAGATACTCGAAGACGGGTGGACGGCGGTTACTTATGATGGTAAACTTTCCGCTCATTTTGAGCATACTGTGGCCCTTACGGATAACGGCCCTGAAATTCTTACCGAAAGGATTCACTAGGAACGGGTGATGGAGAAAGAAGAGAAAATAGAGTTTGAAGGAACTATAACCAAAGCTTTGCCCAATGCGATGTTCATGGTCGAGATAGAGAACAATCACGAGGTGCTGGCTTATGTGTCCGGTAAAATGAGAACCAGATTCATAAGGATACTTCCCGGAGACAGGGTAAAACTTGAGATATCTCCCTACGATCTTACGAAGGGAAGGATTACCTACAGGCTCAAGAAATAAACAGGGGGACGGAAGCAAGGTGAAAGTCAGGGCATCGGTAAAAAAAATATGCGACAAGTGCAAGATAATCAGACGCAAGGGAGTTGTGCGCGTGATCTGCGTTAACAAAAGATGCAAGCAGAGACAAGGATAGCGCCGAGGAGGATATGCCTTAATGCCCAGAATAGCAGGTGTTGACATACCGCTTAACAAAAGAGTAGAGGTAGGTCTTACGTATATCTACGGTATAGGTAGGGCGACTTCAAACGTTATACTCGATAAGGCCGGTATAGATATAAACAAAAAATCAGGGGATCTTGACGATCAGGAAGTAACAAAACTGCGGACGATAATTGAAGGCGAGTACACCGTTGAGGGAGATCTCAGAAAGGAGGTTCAGCTCTACATAAAGCGACTGGTGGAGATAGGTTGCTACAGGGGCATCAGGCATAGGACGGGACTTCCGGTAAGAGGACAGAAAACCAAGTCGAACGCAAGAACGAGAAAGGGTCGCAGGGGTACAGCCATAGCGAAGAAGAAGAAAGCCGGCAAATAAGGGTTTTTCCAGATGAGCAAAAAATTCACAAAGAAGAAAACAAAAAAATTCGTTGAACATGGAGTGGTCAACATACAGGCTACTTTTAACAACACTATAGTCACGATCAGCGATATGAATGGAAACGTCATAGCTTGGTCAAGCGGCGGCAACAGGGGGTTTAAGGGCACTAGGAAGGGGACGCCGTTTGCTGCCCAGGTGGCGGCGGATGACGCATCGAAAAAGGCAAAGTCCCTTGGGCTGAAGTCAGCTAATGTTTACGTGAGCGGTCCCGGTCCCGGAAGGGAGCCGGCGATAAGAGCCGTTCAGGCTGCTGGGGTGAAAGTGACGATGATAAAGGATGTCACCCCGATCCCCCATAATGGTTGCAGACCACCTGGAAGAAGAAGGGTGTAGGCATTGTGGGAGAGGTCATGTTCACGTTATTTGCGAGGAGGAAGAAGGTAATTGGCTAGGTATAGAGGACCATCTTGTAAGCTTTGCAGGAGAGAGGGCGAACAGCTTTTTCTTAAGGGCGCTAGGTGTTATACGTCAAAATGTGCCATACAGAAAAGGCCTAACCGCGGACCTGGAGTTCACGGGGCCGCGATTGGCCGTTCCAAATTCTCCGACTACGGAATAAGATTGAGGGAAAAACAAAAAGTTAAGCGTATTTACGGGTTGACCGAAAAGCAGTTCAGCCGTTATTTTGCCGAGGCTGCGAGGAGAAGCGGAGTGACTGGAGCAATGCTCATACTGCTTCTTGAGAGAAGGCTTGACAATGTGGTCTACCGTCTCGGGTTTGCGAGTTCTCGCAACGAGGCCAGACACTTAGTCTGGCTTGGACATGTTCTCGTGGACGGCAAGAGAGTCAACATTCCCTCTTTCAGCGTTGAGCAGGGAAACAAAATAGAAATCAAGACAAAAACCAGAAGTAATCCGCACGTTAACCAGTCTCTTGAAGGTCTTGAGAGAAGGGGTTTTCCCCAGTGGCTCGAGCTTGACAGGGAAAATTACAGCGGAGTTGTAACCAAACTTCCTGAGAGAGAAGACGTGACGGTTCCCATAGATGAACAGTTGATCGTTGAGTTTTACTCAAGAGTCTAGAAAAGCCTGGCACACACGGAGGTGTGAAACTTGGAGAATTTTCAGAAAAACTGGAGAGATTTGCAATATCCCAAAGCGCTTGAAAAAGACGAGCAGGTATCAACTCCTTTCTACAGCAAATTTATCTGCGAACCTCTTGAACCGGGTTACGGTATTACCCTTGGTAACGCGCTTAGAAGGGTTCTCCTGTCCTCGATACAGGGTCCTGCTATTACCGCTGTCAAGATAGACAAAGTACGGCACGAGTTTTCTACCATACCGGGAGTTATGGAAGATGTTACTGAGATCATACTGAACCTTAAGAACGTGGATCTCAAAATGCATACTTACGATCCGCAGACAGTAATTCTGAAAGCGGAGGGCCCGGCAGAAGTCAAAGCGTCCGACATAGAAACGACCCACATGGTGGAAGTGGTTAACGGCGAACAGCACATAGCGACATTGGGAGATGACGCGAAGCTTGAAATGGAACTGACAGTGAAGATGGGAAGCGGTTACGAGCCAGTATCGAGAAGAGAGACTGAGAAGTCAATAGGCCTGATACATGTTGATGCGTTTTTCTCGCCCGTCAAAAAAGTTAATTACTCAGTTACCAACGCCAGGGTAGGGCAGAGGACCGATTATCAGAAACTGACCGTTGAAATATGGACAAACGGTACGATTCTTCCCGAAGAGGCGCTTGCTTACAGTGCAAAAATTATTAAACAGCAGCTAAACGTCTTCATTGATTTTGATGAGGAACTCGTAGACAAGGTGGAAGAGGAAGAGTCCATGGGTATAAGTGGGACCGACGACAAGCTTTTTATCCCTATAGAGGACGTGGAACTTTCGGTGAGATCTATAAACTGTCTTAAAAAGGCGGAAATAAAATACATTGGAGAAGTGGTTCAGAAGACAGAACAACAACTTCTTGATCTTGAGAATTTCGGAAAAACTTCCCTTGAAGAGGTGAACGCTAGACTTAAGGAAATGGGTCTGAGTCTTGGGATGGTTATAGACACCGAGGTCTTTGAAGACGAAAAGCAAAGGCGGAGTTCTGAGAATTCCGGGGAGTGATCGGGATTCGGGTCCGTATACGGTGGAAAGATGAGACACAGAAAATCGGGAAGAAAACTGGGAGTTACTACAAAACACAGAAAGGCCATGTTCCGCAACATGGCTACAGACCTTTTGCGTAACGGCAGGATAAATACAACTGACACAAGGGCCAAAGAAATAAGAAGGGTTGTGGAGAAGCTCGTAACTTTGGGCAAAAACGGTAGTCTTCACGCGAGAAGAAAAGCTCTGGGATATATAAGGGATCGTGCAGTTGTGGAAAAACTTTTCTCCGAGCTTGCCCAGAGGTATATGGAGCGTCCCGGTGGCTATACGAGGATTGTGAAGCTTGGTTACAGAAGGGGAGATAATGCCCCCATTTCTCTTGTTGAACTCGTGACCGAGGAGTACAAGGCCAAGAGAAAAAGACGGAAGGCAAAACCCAAGGCCGAAACCAAGAGCGCGCCGAAGAAAAGTTCGAAGAAGAAATCCGCAGAAGAACTTGGTCTGGTTGAGCAACAAGAAACCGCCGAGGGACAGGTGGACGAACAGGGTGAAGCCGAGATGACAGAAGCGGAATCCCAAGAACCCAAAGAGCAAGCCGGTTCTTCCGAAAAGACTGAGGATTAATTCCTTCTTTTTTCCTCGCACATACCTAACGGGTTTTTTCCGTCTTCCCTATTATTTATAATAGACCTGATGAAAAGAGTCGGGTTTATACTTGATGCAAGATCAATTGAAGAACTCAAGGATCTAGCTGTTGCTGCGGAGAAAGCGAATTTCCACTCCGTCTGGGCTACGGAACTTTACAGGACTCCTTTTCAGCAGCTCTCTGCAATTGCTCCAGTCACCTCTGAAATAAAGCTCGGCACCGCAGTTGCTCTTGCCTTTGTGAGAAGCCCGCTGGTTACTTCCATTACTTCTCTTGATCTTGACGAAATTAGTTCGGGGAGGTTGATACTGGGTCTTGGTACCGGGGCAAAGAGAACGAACGAGAATTTCCACGGCGTTTTCTATGGAGACAGGCCGGTTGCGAGGATAAGGGAATGCGTTGGGTTAATAAGGGAAATTCTGTCCGAGGCTCATACAGACAATGATATTGTTTTCGAAGGGCAGTTCTACAGAGTAAACACAAGGGGTTACAAAAGGGCTTTTGAACCTATCAGACAAAACATACCTATATTCGTGGCCGGTATAGGAAGCAACATGGTTGGTGCTGCTGCCGAAATCGCGGACGGTTACATGGGACATGTAGTCTGTTCGCTTGAATATATAAAAAGGGTAGTTTCACCTTCGCTTGAAGAAAGGCTTGAAAAACGTAGAAAAAACGGAGATTTTACGAAATGCTCGATTATTACCTGTGCCGTTTCCCATGACTGGGAGAGGGCGAGAGAAGCCGCTCGGGCGACCATAGCCTTTTACGCTACGGTAAAAGCCTATGATCCTCCTTTCAGGCTTCACAGTTTTACGGATGAGGTCAAAGGGATAAGGGATGCTTTTCGTAGAAAAGATATCCGTGCGATGATAAAAGGTGTCAGTGATGAAATGGTTGAAGCGTTTGCTGTTGTGGGGGATGCGGAACATTGCAGGGAGAGAGTGGAGGAGTACAGGAAATATGTAGACCTTCCTGTACTCAGTGCCCCTCATTATTTTCTTGATTTCAGGGAGGTAAGGGAGTACCAGGAGCGATTGATCGAGGCTTTTGCCTCGTGAGACCCGGGTTTTTCAGCTAGGAAAATGAAAATACTTGTTTCGGGATCGACTGGAACCGTGGGAACCCATCTTCTTAATTCCATTCCCTCGGATTCCTATGAAGTATGGCGTCTTGTAAGGTCGCAGGTGGAAGGAGAGAATCTGATTTTCTGGAATCCAAAGGAGGGCTATGTCGAAGATCCATCTTTGCTTGAGGGTTTTGACGCTGTTATTCATCTCTCAGGGGAGAATATAGTGTGCAGATGGACTGAAGAGAAAAAGAATTCGATACGGCAGAGCAGGGTGCACAGTACCCGCTATTTGGTGAGTCTTTTCTCTGCGCTTCAACATCCTCCCAAAACCCTTATCTGTGCTTCGGCAATCGGTTACTATGGGGACAGGGGGGAAGAAAGACTTACTGAGTGTTCCGTGGCTGGCTCTGGGTTTCTTCCTGATGTTTGCTGCGAATGGGAGAATGAGGCTCAAAGGGCCTCTGATCTTGGCGTAAGGGTCATAAACCTGCGTTTAGGCGTCGTACTAAGTCCCGAAGGAGGCATATTAAGTTCTTTGCTGCCTCTTTTTAAAATGGGTCTTGGGGGAGTTATTGGAAGTGGCGATCAGTACTTAAGCTGGATATCGATAGAAGATCTCTCGCGGATAATTATTTATCTGCTGGAGCGGGGAGAAGTAAACGGTCCCGTTAATGCGGTATCTCCAAATCCGGTGACTAACAGGCAGTTTACCGCCACGCTTGCGTCAGTTCTACGAAGACCCGCATGGTTTTCAACTCCCGCATTTGCCGTAAGGCTTTTGTTCGGAGAGATGGGCCGCTCCACAATGCTTGCCGGCTGCCAGGTTTTTCCTGAGAAACTTCTTTCCTCCGGTTACGAGTTCTTGCACGAAGATCTGGGTTACGCACTTGAGGATGTTGTTCTGAGATAAAATGTCGAAGAAAAATAAGTTCCATTCACGCCAGTACCTGAGATTGAAACTTGAAAGAAAAGATCTTGACGAAAACCCGTTTGTTCAGTTTGACCTCTGGTATGGCGAGGTTCTTAAAGCGGAAATCGATTTTCCAAACGCTTTTATTCTTTCTACGGTATGTGCGGATGGCGTTCCGTCCTCAAGAGTGGTGCTTCTCAAGGGTTATGACGAAAGGGGTTTTTCCTTCTATTCAAATTCTCTTAGTCGTAAGGGACGAGATATAGCTGAGAATCCGGTCGCTTCGCTTTGCTTTTGGTGGTCTGAATTTGAAAGGCAGGTGAAGATAGACGGCGAAGTCTCACTTCTGCCAGAACGGGAAGCCGATGAATATTTTACGTCTAGACCTCGCCAAAGCCGGATAGGGGCATGTGTTTCGAAGCAGAGCGAGGTTGTTGCAAGCAGGCAACTGCTTGAGGAGCAATACGACCAGTTCCGGTCTGAACGGAAAGGAAAAAGTATAGCGCGGCCTGAGCTCTGGAAAGGATACGTAGTGAGTCCAGTGCGCTTTGAGTTCTGGCAGGGAAGAAAGAACAGGCTTCACGATCGTTTCAGATATATTCCTTCCTCAGATGGTGGCTGGAGTATAGACAGGCTTTACCCATAGTCCGCGGAAAGAAGAATCGATAGCCCCTGATTATCTGGTTGCGCGATAGAGCGCTACTACTCCCATAGTGAGTTCTGAGTATTGGCAATCCCGAAACCCCGCGTTTTCAAGATGGCTTATGAAATTCTTTCTTTGAGGAAACGCGGCGGCGGATTCAGCAAGATATCTGTATTCCTTGCCCCTGCCGTAAATGCTTCCGACAAGAGGCATCAAGACTCTGAAGTAAAACATGTATATGGGTTTGAAAACGGGATTTTTCGGAATCGCAAATTCAAGTATGAGGAGTTTTCCGTTTTCCCTTAGGACCCTTCTCATCTCTCTCAGGGAAAGTTCGTAATCTACTGTGTTTCTTATACCGAATGCTATGGTGACGGAGTTAAACTGTTTTTCCGCAAAAGGGAGATTTTCAGCCGCGGCCGATACAAGAGCTATTTTGCCCCTTAAATCGAGGTCCTTAATTTTCTTTTTTGCTATCCGGAGCATGTTCATGCTGGGATCAATCCCGACCGTTTTGGTTGCGGGGTGTTTTTTTGCGATTTCAATCGCAACTTCTGCCGTCCCGGTTGCTATGTCCAGGTTGTACTCGACATCGCGCAACTCTTCTGCGAGCTTCTTTCTCCAAAGTTTGTGAATTCCAAGGCTGAACAGAGTATTTAGCCAGTCGTAGTGACTCGCCACTTCATCGAAAATTTTCCTTGTTTCAGGCATCAGACGGATTCCAGAATCTTTTCTATGTGGGAGGTTCTGTTGAGAACATAGAAATGAATTCCAGGTACTTTTTCGGCGATAAGTTCCCTTACCTGGTCTCTGCACTGTGCGATTCCCACTTCCACCGCCTTGCGGTTATCGTCTCCTGCATCTTCCAGTTTCTTTCTAAGGGCTTCAGGTATCTCCGTTCCGCAAAGAGACGATATTCTTATCACCTGTTTCGATGAGAGCACGGGCATAAGACCCGGGATTACGGGAAGGTCTATTCCTGCTGCCCTTACTCTGTCGACATAATCAAAATAGTAACGGTTATCGAAAAAGAGCTGGGTAATTATGATATCGGCTCCGGCATCCACCTTTTTTTTGAGATTGGATATGTCCTCCTCAAAACTTGGGGATTCGATATGTTTTTCCGGATAACCGGCTACTGCTATGGAAAACCGCTGGGTTTTTTCCTTTTCGTATTTTCTTATGTGTTCCACGAGCTGATTTGCGTGCTGGAAAGCTCCCTCGGACAGCAGTTTCTCGCCATTTTCCTTCGGAATATCTCCCCTGAGGGCCACTATGTTGCGTATTTTCTCCTGTTCAATCTGCTCGAGCATCAGGTCTATTTCCTTTTCGGAATACCCTATGCAGGTCAGGTGACAGGCGCTCTCCATCCCTATAACGTTTTTTACGTAGGAGGCAACTTCAGCCGTTCTTTTGCGTCCCTTTCCCATGGCACCGTGTGTTACCGTTATTATGGCGGGCGAAAGTTCGGCGAGTCTCGCAAGGGTATCTTTGAGTTTTTCGAATTCAGGGTCGTCTTTCGGAGGAAAAACCTCAAAAGATATAAGAGGAGTATCTTTTTTTTTGTTCTTGTATTCAGAAAAATTCACGGTTTTTCCTCGAGGGCCAGAGTTTGCAAGGTGGTCTTTCTTTCAATTTCCAACGGGTTTCCGAAGTCCAGAAGTGTTGTAGTTAAATAACCGGGTCAAACCACGGACATAATCTACCTCGTGGAATTCCGTGTCCTCTTACATGTAAATCTAGCTTGCTCAATATACCTTGCGTTATATTACACATCAAGCTGATGCTGTAGCGGGGAAAGTTTAAGCTATTCCTCTCGATTTCCAAACAATTTTCTAAAGCAAGCGCTTCTGTAATTGAAGATGGAATCCAGTTTCCTGCTTACCAGAAGCGAATTTGCCAATCTTCCGATCGGGTCAAACGGCAGGGAGTAGTGAACGAGGTCTCGGACCTGCGTCTGCTCCCCGGCCCGTGCAAAAAAATGCTTGTGGTGCCAGAACTTGTAGGGTCCGAATCGCTGCTCGTCAACGAAGTAGTGCGGTGGATCAACCTGAGTTATTTCCGTTGTCCAGGTGCTTGTGAAAAAAGGAATGGGCATTACGGTGTAAGTGATTATCATGCCGGGATATATTTCTTCTTCTGCCTCAGACTTTATCCGCAGGTTGAGTCCCGAGGGGGTTATCTTGGGAAGATTGTTCGGATTGGAGAAAAAATCCCAGGCTGTTTCAATCGAAACCGGCAGGAATTCCGTTCTCTTGAGGGTATATATCTTCATTCTTCCTCTGCTTGCTCCAGCGGCGGTCCGGGAAGCCCGACGAAGCTCCACATTATCAAGAACAAAAGTCCGAATATCAGGGGTAAAGACTGGTGTGTCTCATAGAGTATACCGGCGGACATTCCCCCAACGCAGGCTCCCATGAAGTTTGCCAGGTTGAAAAAACCGGAGAGCACACCCCTGTTCTCCGAGGAGACTCTTTGCGTAACAAACGCAGGTAGTATGGACTGAAATATGGAGTATCCAAGAAAAAACACCGCCCCCGCGAGGTAGAGTGTGGTACTGTCAGATGCTCGGAGCAGGTAGATTAAAAAGGCGGCTACTAAAAAGAAAAGCCCGAACCTAGTTGCCTGTTTCAATTTCTTTCTTGTTTCTGAGATTCTGATGTAGGCGTTAGCCAGAAGTGCGCTGGGGGCGAGTATTACCAGGTAGACGGACCACAGATCTTGGGGGCTGGTGCCGATATTCTTCCAGTCTAGAGGGTAGATGAACAAAACAAGGTTAAGGCAGAGAGATGTTATGAAGGTTGAGGAAAGAATTTTTCCCATTTCCGGTTCCCTCAGTTTAAGAAGAATTTCTTTTCTGTCCCTTGCTTTTTTCTTTGGAAGTTCCGGGAACATGAAAACAGTAACGAACACCGCCATCAATCCCAAGGCTGAGAGGATGAAGAAAAGGCTTTCAAACCCGAATTTTCCTGCGAGCACCGGACCGATTATGAGGGAAATTATAAACGCTGTTCCGATTATCATTCCGGTCAGCATAAAGGACTGAGCCCTTACCTCGTTTCTTGTTGAGTCCCCGAGAGATGCTATGGCGACTGCGCCTATTGCGCCGCTTCCCTGAAGCGCCCTAGTTGCTATGAGTTCCCAGATATTATCCGCGAACCCGCAGAGGATGCTTCCTAGGCAGAAAATCAGAAGTCCCGACACTATTACCGGCTTTCTTCCGAATCTGTCGCTCGCCATGCCGAAAGGTATCTGCAGCAGGCTCTGTGTAAGGGCATATATTCCGAACGCGACTCCGGCTGATGACAGTGTCGCTCCCTCATAGTTTGTCGCGTATATGCTGAAAACCGGGATTATCAGGAATATGCCCAGCAGTCTGAGCGATATGACCGTTCCTATTACCACAACGCCTCGGAGCTCATTTCTGTTCAGTTTCATGCAGACCCTCTATCGTTTTTTCGCCTTTAAATGGCTCGGGATAAAAAGGTTAGGGTATTTACCGTTTTTGACAACGACAAACTGTTAAGATATCATGAAGGGGAAAATACTAACCTAGAAAATTCCACTGACAATTAGTATATAGTCATAATTCCCTTAGCAGAGGTGTTTTAGTTACATGAGATCATTTTTCGAGATTGTGAAGGACCGTTTCTTGCGCGTCAGTTTCTTTGTCTTTTTGTTTTCCATGCTGATTGGCTCATACGTGGTTTTAGCCGGGGGATTGCCGCCTGACGTTCGTCAGGACAGCAACATCGAAGAGATGTCTGCCGAGGCGCCACCTGTCGAAACTGTGGTTGAAGCTCCGGTGGTTGAGGAAGTTCCTGAAAAGACCTCAAGAGGGTTTACTGTCGGAGCCCGCGGTTCTTTTTTTCTCCTTGGTGATTCTGATTTCTCGGCGCCTGGGTCTGAGCAGTATGGTCCGTTATCAGGTACCGCCAGCGATAACGGAGGATACAATTTCAGCTTTCTTCTGGGTTACGACTTTGGAAACGGGCTGCGTCTTGAGGCCGAAGCAGGCTACATACACAGTTGTATTAATGAAATGGACGTAAAAGAACCGGGAAGCCTTGTATGTCTTGCTGGGGGGGTGCGACTTCTATAACAGTCTTCCGTCAGATGGGCAAGAAGCGGTTAAAGAGGCGGCAAAGGGCGAAAAAAATATTGATGGTGGGGTTTCCGCGTTCGCCCTCATGATAAATGCTTATTACGACTTGAATCCGGACGGAAAACTTATTCCATACGTAGGGGCAGGACTGGGTGTGCTGAATCTCTCAACGGATGCGGAATCGGCCGAAGGTGCTGCGACCGGCACTGTTCTGATTGATGACAGTGATTTTGTCTTCGCTTATCAGGTAGGAGCTGGTCTGGGTTACAAGATTGACGGACCCGGTAACGGTTCAGACGTGACACTGAGTGTTGATTACCGCTATCTGGCTTCCTTTGAGAACCCGGAATTCGCCGGCGAGATAACCGGCGGTACTGTGGAAACCGAGTTCGCGGGGCATTACTTGGGCGGCGGAATAAGACTGGCATTCTGAGCTTAAGATCAGCTCTGTGTTCTGGCCTCCCTGTCTAGGGGAAGCGGGATTTCCGCGACTGGGTATTGCGCGGGGCGGTGTTTAGTGACGGCGATGTTCGGGGCGCTCTTGGGTTTTTTACGGTTCATAGGGCATGCACCCGAGATTTCCTCTGTGTATATTCCGCGTTTGCGGTTCAGGCGGGCGGCCGTTGCGTGGAGCGAATAAGAGCGGTTCCGTCATTCAGCTTTTTGGGAACTTCCGGGCGATGAGACCTACTTGGGCTGAAATCAGTCTTGATTTTTTCAGATCGAACCTTGGCGAAGTAAGAAGACTTGTCAGCAAAAGCGTCCGAGTCATGGCGGTTGTGAAAGCCGACGCTTACGGACACGGCTCCGTAAGGGTAAGCGAAGCCGCCCTCAATGGCGGAGCGGACATGCTCGGGGTAGCTACGGTTCCCGAGGCTCTGCAGCTCAGGGAATCCGGAATAACGGGCGAAATATTTCTCCTGGGAGGTATTGATCCCCTGGAAGCCAGGGTAACCGTAGAAAACACACTTACTCCTGCGTGCTACTCCGTTGATGTGCTCGAAGCTCTTTCTGGAGCTGCTGTTGAGTGCGGAAAAACAGTCAGTTATCACCTGAAGGTCGATACGGGCATGACCAGGCTTGGAGTGGGAGTAAGCGACATGGAATCTTTTTTTGCTTCAGCCGCCAAGCTTCCCGGAGTAATGCTTGAGGGTGTTTTCACGCATCTTGCCTCCTCTGAGATTCACCAAAGCGACTATACGGATTATCAGCTCGGGATTTTCCAAGAGAGTCTCTTTTTCCTTGACGAGCTGGGAGTTAAATACCGCTACTCCCATTCAGCAAACAGTGCCTCCATTCAGAGATTTCCAGATTCTCATATGGATATAGTGAGACCCGGGATAATGCTTTACGGTTCAGGCAGCATGGGGGAGGTTGATCTGAGGCCCGTTATGAAATTCAAAACAAAGATAGTACAGCTCAGAGAGGTCCCCCCTGGCACCTCGGTCGGCTACGGGGGGACTTTCGTTGCTGGGAGGGAAACACTGGTTGCGACCCTTCCGGTTGGGTATGCCGATGGCTATCCAAGAGCCCTTTCAAACAGAGCGAAAGTTTCTCTTTGCGGGAGACTCGCTCCCCTTATAGGATCCGTCTGCATGGATTTCATCATGGTCGATGTAACGGATATCCCGGGTATCCGTGTTGGAGACGAAGCAGTGCTTTTCGGAGACGGGCTCGTGAGCGTTGAGGATGTCTCTTCCTGGGCCCAAACCATACCTTACGAAATCTTGTCACGGATTTCGCCGAGGGTTCCGAGGCGTTACGTGTGATTTGTTGCCGTTGTTAGTCTGAGGAAATCTGCGATGAGAGCTGTTATACAGAGGGTAACGAGGGCATCAGTCAGCGTTGACGGGAATGTAGTCGGCAGCATCGGCCCGGGAATGGTGATTCTTGTTGGAATTGAGAAAGATGACTCGCAAAAAGACATTGCTTATGTAGCGGAGAAGATAGCTGGCCTGAGAATATTTGAGGATTCCTCGGGCAAAATGAATCTGAGTATCAAGGATACGGGAGGAGATGTTCTGGCTATTTCCCAGTTTACCCTCTACGGTGATTGCAGAAAAGGCAGAAGGCCTTCTTACATGCGGGCCGCTGGCGAGGATTTCGCGAGGCGGTGCTACGAATCTTTTATCGTTGAGATCGCGGAACGTGGAATCTTGGTCAGAACCGGCGTTTTCGGGGCAACAATGGATGTTCATATAGTGAACAACGGTCCAGTCACGCTTCTTATTGACAGTTCCAAGGATTTCTGAGTTCATACTGGTTATTTTGTTGCGGCGGATTATTATTAGGATAGATGAAGACCGTATGCAATCACCCTACCGCTCACAGGGATTATATATTTGAGGAGAAGTACGAAGCGGGTCTGATACTCAAGGGCTCCGAGGTTAAATCCCTTAGAAACGGAAACGCCAGCGTCAAGGAAAGCTTTGCTCTCATAAGGGAGGGCGAAGCCAGACTCGTTAACTGCTACATAGCTCCTTATGATGCCGCCAGCGGGCTTAACCATGAACCGACGAGGGAGAGAAAGCTTCTGCTGAACTCCCACGAGATAAGGAAGCTGATTGGAAAAACCAGCATTAGAGGTTACACTTTAATTCCTCTAAGGATTTATTTTAAAAACGGTATTGCAAAACTCGAACTGGCCCTTGCCAAAGGTAAGAAGACGAGAGATAAAAGAGAGGATATAAAACGTCGCGAGGCCCAAAGAGATATGCAGAAAGCCGTTAGACGATCTTTGAAACGTTCATAACTTAGACACGGGGGCGATTCGGCTTCGACGGGAAACAGGGAAGCTTGTGCCGCATGCCGAGCTTGGTTAACTCGTAAAACTGATCAAGCACGATAAGTGCCGAACCAATTAACGCACTCGCAGCCTAAAAGAACTGCGACGTCTCAGAACGTCATGCCCGCTGGGCTTTCTGAGGCGTAATTTAAGCGGGATGGCTGGTACGTGATTCCAGGGGCGCTTGCCAGCGAGATTTTACTCGGGACTGCGGTAAAAAACCTGCCTGCCGGTGATTTTGCCGTCTGATTCAAAAGACAGGATAAGCATGTAGAAGCCTGGTGAAACTTTTTCCGGACCCGGGTTCGATTCCCGGCGCCTCCACCATCTTATTTCTATAACTACCTCAAAATAAAGAAATTCTTAGGAAATAAATAAAGATTAAGCCCCTTTATATCACACACGCAGACAGGGTATATGCCTCTAAACTCCGAGGATTTAGCGACTGCTTCT